>NZ_JADEVX010000094.1:0-17085 GCF_015207925.1 Microcystis sp. LEGE 00066
TCAGATGTCTATAAGAGACAGCCCCACTTCCCCACCCCCATCAACTGTGGTAAAATGCGCTATGGCTCAAAACATTAGAGATAGAAGCACTCCACCATGATTCGAGATATCTTCATGCCCGCGCTCAGTTCCACCATGACCGAAGGAAAAATAGTTTCTTGGGTGAAGTCCCCCGGGGAAAAAGTCAGCAAAGGGGAAACGGTGTTAGTGGTCGAATCCGACAAAGCCGACATGGACGTGGAATCGTTTTATGATGGCTATCTCGCTGTAATTTTAGTCGAAGCTGGCCAGGAAGCACCCGTCGGGGAAGCGATCGCCTATATTGCCGAAACTGAAGCGGAAATTGAACTGGCCAAAGCTCAGGGAAAAACCGCCGCAGTCGCCCCTAGCAAGCCCGTAGAAACCCCAGAAATCGCTCCGCCTCCCGTTTCGATCCCCGTCGCAGCCGTTAAAGATAATGGCCGTTTAGTCGCCTCTCCCAGGGCCAAAAAACTGGCTAAAGAATTAAAGGTGGATCTGAAAACCCTAGTGGGTAGCGGTCCCCACGGACGAATTACCGCCGAAGACGTAGAAAAAGCGACAGGAAAAGTCAGCACCGCCCCCGCTCCCGTCATTACTCCGCCGCAACCCGTCAGCGTGCCTGTAGCGGCTCCTAAAGCCCCGATTCCAGCCAGCGCCCCGGTTGGTCGGACCGTTCCCCTCACCACCCTACAAAAAGCCGTTGCCCAGAATATGTCGGTTAGCCTACAGGTTCCCACCTTCCAAGTGGGCTACACTATCACCACCGACCCACTGGATCAACTCTATCAACAGCTAAAATCCAAGGGTGTCACCATGACGGCCCTGTTAGCAAAAGCAGTGGCCAACACCCTCGCTAAACATCCGATCGTTAATGCCAGCTATAGCGACGCAGGAATCCAATACCACGGGGCGATTAACGTGGCCGTAGCCGTAGCTATGCCCGATGGTGGCTTAATTACGCCAGTTTTGCGCTCTGCTAACCAGATGGATATCTATTCCCTCTCCCGCAGTTGGAAAGATTTAGTCGATCGCGCCCGCAGTAAACAACTGCAACCGGAAGAATATAATAGCGGTACTTTTACCATTTCTAATCTGGGAATGTTCGGAGTCGATCGCTTTACGGCTATCTTACCCCCCAACCAAGGCGCGATCCTAGCCGTGGGCGCTTCCCGTCCCCAAATCGTCGTCAATCAAGATGGTTTATTCGGAGTGCAAAAACAGATGACGGTTAATCTCACCAGTGACCACCGAGTCATCTACGGGGCCGATGCGGCCTCCTTCCTGCAAGACTTGGCTAAACTGATCGAAACCGAGGTACAGTCTTTAACTATGTAATCAGAATCTAAACAGCAGGAGTCAAGGGAGTTTCTCTCTAGCTCCTGCTTTGTTGTTACTAAAAAAATGTAAAGAATTAGCTAAAATAGGTTTAACCTTATCTATCACCCCAAACTATCGCCCAAACAAGGCCAAAAAAAGTGTTAATCTCAGGGAACTTTAAGATATAAGCTAATATCGGTAAATTAACACTCAATTTCGCCCTATATATTAAGCCTACAATAATTCGTATTCCCACGCCCTAACGCCTACCCATAGGAAAAAATGATCACAGAGAATAGTCGCTTACGTTCAGAATTTTTAAATACACAGGTTATCACTCGCAATACAGGCAAAAAACTCGGCGTTGTTAAAGATATCCTAGTAGATATCGATCAACGAGAAGTAGTTGCCCTGGGACTCCGCGATAATATCCTCTCCTTGTCGGGAATGCCTCAATATATGTATTTATCGAGCATCAGTCAGACAGGAGACGTGGTTCTCGTGGAAGATGATAACGTCTTGGAATCCGTCGATATCGATGCTTATACTCCCTTAATCGGTAGTGAAGTGATCACGGAAACCGGCGAACCTTTAGGCAAAGTCCGCGATTATCAATTTGATCCCCTCAGTGGTCAATTACATTCCATTATCATTGCTTCCCTGGGATTGCCTCTGATCCCCGAACAATTGATCAGTACCTACGAAATTTCTATCGAAGAAGTGGTTAGCAGCGGTCCGAATCGCTTAATCGTCTTTGAAGGGGCCGAAGAACGTCTCACGCAGGTTAGTGTGGGGGTTTTGGAACGTTTAGGTATTGGTCGTCCCCCCTGGGAAAGAGAAGAGGAAGAAGCTTATTATACCCCCGCTGCTCGTCCAGAAAATCAGTTAGGTACGGGCATTCCCCTCCGCACTCCCGTGGAGGCCGCTAAACCCGTTGAAGAACGCTGGAGTGAAGACGAATGGGAAAAAGAACCGCTGCGGGCTAATCCCCCACCGCAAAAACGGGCCGAAGCTCGTTATTATGAGCAAGAATACGAGGAAGAAGAAGATAACTGGGGAGAAGCTCGCTCAGAACGCACAGAAAGCTTTTCTCGTCCTCAGTACGACGATTACGAAGATAAGGCCGAGGATGATATGTGGGATGATGACGTGGAACCGGATTACAATCCCCCCCGCATCAATATTACCGAGAAGAAAAAGGAAAGAATCCCCGAATACGAAGACGGTTAATCTTTGACAGTCCCCCTATCCATTAGTTACACATTTCTTAACATAAAATTTGACAAAAAAAGAAAAGTGTGCTATGTGGACTAAGGGGGTTCTCTGGGGGAACTAAATACTTTTGCTATCACTTCGAGTGCAGTGATTTGTCAGACTTTACAGATGTTCAATGAACTCTTCAACTGTAACTTGGGCTTGTTTCAGAATTCCACTTAATGTACCAACCTTCAATTCCTGATGTACAGGGACAACACAACCGATTTTGCCCTCTTCGGTTTCTTTCTTCATCACAACATGGCTACCTGTTTGACGAACTTGCTTGAAGCCTAAGCGTTCAAGAGAGCCAATTGCCTCCCGACTAGAGATTCGTGGCAGCTTAGGCATAACTAACCTCAATACTGGTCACAAATCTAGGGGATGTTTCTGGTAAGGTAAATTCCTCTAGGTAAAGCCGTGTGGCTTCTTTCAATCCAGCAATCGCCTGCTCAATTGTTTCTCCTTGATCTACTGTACCAACTTCTGGACATTCAGCAATGTACATATTATCTTCTTTGTACAAAATAACAGTAAAGATGCGATTTTTCATGGTGTCTTATCATCTCAGGCTTACTCTGAAAATCATAACATAACTGTTTCCTAATCGTTTGGTTAGAAAATAGTTATGTTTCCTGATCATTGACCCAACTCACGCTTTTTGAAAAACTCTATAAGATATTAGGTTATTAGTACTTAATCTAATATTGTCCCACCTTCCTAGAATTGAGTGAGAAGATTGTGCAAAAACAAGCGTAGAGTTGATTAATCATTGAAATAAATTTGCCCCAATCAAACCGACTCGATGAACTGCTCGATGTCCGATTCTTACGAACCAAATTTGAGCATAGGTCAATCGGGCTAAAAGTTGATCGGAAGCTGTGAGGCTGTCTTTTGCTACTTCAAAAGCCCCTGTTTCAATATCTATGGCTACAATCTTCCCATGATTGCCTTCCTCGACTTGGGGGCGCACCTGAGATTGATAAATCTCATTACCACGTCGGGCGAATTCTTCTTTGCTGTAGCGGAGTTGATTAACTGTCATTGTCCTGACCCCGTTGCAACTTTTGCCCTTCTATTTTAACCTAAACATTGGCAATCTTCGCTAACATTTCTCAACTGAGTCCACAAGAGCGGCATCGCACCTAAACTCACAGCTTCAATCAATGTGCATGGTGCGTTCCCCAAAATCGATCGCTGGAGCGGTAGAAGTTGCCTTAGGGAACGCACCCTACAAGATTGCGATCACACTACACAATTTGATTGTTCATAGTATTTTGTAATAGTTGATGTGCGCTGTAAAATGGCTCTCCTTCCAAATTTAAACATTCCAACTTTTTCATAAGTAAATTTTTCAGGTCCAAATTATTATGCTCGACAAGAACAGATCGTAAGTCATAACCATCCATCAAAATGATAGATTTGTCATTATTCTGCTTTAGTAAGGGGCATACATTTTTTGACCAACCATTGATCGATAAAAATAATCCCAATGTCTGTTTACCAGAGCGGCTGATTTTGCCATAAAGGCTATCAAGTTGCCGTATATCCGTTAAGTTTTGAGTCCATTTACATTCAACTAGATAGTACCAGCCTTCAAGCTTAAATGCGCCGTCTATTTGTTCTCCACCCTCATTTCTCCTAAAGCTTTTTTGAGTTGGAATCTCATAAAGAGAAAAAATACGTTTTAGCAAGTCTTCAAGTGAAAATCCTCGCTGTTTCTTATCTTCCGAATTTATTAACTTTGTAAAGTTATCAAATTCCAGCAGAAGACTGGATCGAAGTGAAGAAAATTCCTCCTTCCTCTGAGAATCCTGATTAGGATTCTTTGTATTACCTCCTTGCAATCTTTCTACAATTTTTTGACATTCGTTAAATAAATTTTCCTCCTCAGTGGTGATAGCTTTCCGAGTTATTGACTTTTTTGTTTTCCAGTATTCCAAAAGTGTTTCTATCAGTTTTCCTACTGTAGAATTAGATTCTTCTTTCCAAAAACCTCTTAATCGATTTGCTTTTGAGCCACTACTATAATTATATTTTTCATCATATATATCGATATTTAAATTTTCTAAGACGAATTCTCGGAAGGTTATGTTTGAAAAATCAAGCACATAACCATTGCCCATTTCGAGCAATTTCTCTAGTTTGATCTTTTCAATGCTTGTTAAATCTGACATCTCATATCTAGATTGAAAGTGAAAGAAAGGTAGGAAGGTGTAAGGTATGCCTAACTACACATTATAGGTCAACTTTCTGCATAACAATCTCCAGAGTAACGATATAGGTCAACTTTCTGCATATCACCCAGTCCCACAACATATATACTAATTTGTCAATAGGTAGTAATATTTAATCTGCTTATACATCGAGTTTTGGTCTGAAAATGGGTGATCGATAGTCAAGCGATCGAGGGATGGGGATGACCACGAGCCTAGGGGATTATGCAACGGGGAATAACTTATCAGCAGGTTTCCGGGGGGCTAAAACCATAATCCGGGAGATTCCGGGCATCTCCGCAAGTCAGCTAAGAGCCATTGACCCCAGAAAAAATCTTCAGAGCTATAACCACTATAACTAATAGCCGCTCCCCAATAACTGATCACTGAGAGACAGCTAAACTAAAAAGCCGTGCTAAAATCAGCATATCTAGGGTCGCTTGTGTAGGTGATGGATAGGCTATGTTTGAAAGATTTACGGAAAAAGCCATTAAAGTAATCATGCTCGCCCAAGAAGAAGCCCGCCGCCTTGGCCATAACTTCGTGGGAACAGAGCAGATTTTACTAGGACTAATTGGAGAGGGAACGGGAGTTGCCGCCAAAGTCCTCAAGTCCATGGGTGTCAATCTCAAAGATGCGCGCGTGGAGGTGGAGAAAATCATCGGTCGCGGTTCCGGATTCGTAGCCGTGGAAATTCCCTTCACCCCCAGAGCCAAACGAGTTTTAGAACTCTCCCTCGAAGAAGCCCGTCAACTGGGCCATAACTATATTGGCACAGAACACCTCCTTTTAGGACTAATTCGCGAAGGGGAAGGTGTGGCCGCTAGGGTTCTGGAAAATCTCGGCGTGGATCTCTCGAAAGTTCGCACCCAGGTGATCAGAATGTTAGGGGAAACCGCCGAAGTGGCTGCCGGTTCATCTTCCCAAGGTCGCACTAAAACCCCGACTCTTGATGAATTTGGTTCCAATCTCACCCAAATGGCCAGCGAGGGTAAACTCGATCCCGTGGTCGGCCGACAAAAGGAAATCGAGCGCGTTATCCAAATTCTCGGTCGTCGTACCAAAAATAACCCAGTCCTAATCGGGGAACCGGGGGTAGGTAAAACAGCGATCGCAGAAGGATTGGCCCAACGCATCGCTAACAAGGATATTCCCGACATTCTCGAAGAAAAACGGGTTGTCACCCTCGATATCGGCTTGTTAGTGGCGGGAACCAAATATCGCGGCGAATTTGAGGAACGCCTCAAAAAAATCATGGACGAAATTCGCCAAGCGGGTAACGTCATCCTTGTGATTGATGAAGTTCATACTCTCATCGGTGCCGGGGCAGCCGAAGGGGCGATCGATGCGGCCAATATTCTCAAACCAGCTTTGGCCCGGGGAGAACTACAATGTATCGGGGCGACGACCTTGGATGAGTATCGCAAACATATCGAACGGGATGCGGCTCTAGAAAGACGTTTTCAACCGGTTATGGTCGGTGAACCCTCCGTAGAAGAAACGATCGAAATTCTCTATGGTCTCCGGGAACGCTACGAACAGCACCACAAACTAAAAATCTTAGACGAAGCGCTAGAAGCGGCGGCGAAATTGTCCGATCGCTACATTAGCGATCGCTTCTTACCGGACAAAGCGATCGATTTAATCGATGAAGCTGGTTCGAGAGTACGCTTGATTAATTCCCAATTGCCACCGGCAGCCAAGGAATTAGACAAGGAACTGCGGCAAATTCTCAAACAAAAAGATGATGCGGTGCGCGGTCAAGACTTCGAGAAAGCTGGGGAATTGCGCGATCGGGAAATGGAAATCAAAACCCAGATTCGGAATCTCGCATCTACCAAAAAAGGCGAAGATGGCAACGACGAACCCTTTGTGGATGCGGAGGAAATCGCTCACATCGTTGCTTCTTGGACTGGGGTTCCCGTCAATAAACTGACCGAAACCGAATCCGAGAAACTGCTGCACATGGAAGATACCCTGCATCAGCGTCTCATCGGTCAAGAGGACGCAGTAAAAGCGGTGTCTCGTGCCATTCGTCGCGCTCGCGTTGGTCTAAAAAATCCTAACCGTCCCATTGCTTCCTTTATCTTCTCCGGTCCGACGGGGGTAGGTAAAACCGAGTTAACTAAAGCTCTGGCCGCTTATTTCTTCGGTTCGGAAGATGCGATGATCCGTCTCGATATGTCGGAATACATGGAACGGCACACGGTTTCTAAGTTAATCGGTTCACCTCCGGGTTACGTTGGTTACAACGAAGGGGGACAATTAACGGAAGCGGTGCGTCGTCGTCCCTACACGGTGGTGCTATTCGACGAAATCGAAAAAGCTCACCCCGATGTCTTCAATATGCTTCTGCAAATCCTTGAAGATGGACGTTTGACCGATGCCAAAGGTCGCACGGTGGACTTTAAAAATACCCTGTTGATCATGACCTCGAACATCGGTTCTAAAGTCATCGAGAAGGGTGGCGGTGGTTTAGGTTTCGAGTTTGCCGATAATCAAGCCGAAGCCCAGTATAATCGCATTCGATCGCTGGTTAATGAGGAATTAAAACAATATTTCCGTCCGGAATTCCTCAACCGTCTCGATGAGATTATTGTCTTCCGTCAACTGAATAAGGAAGAGGTCAAGGAAATCGCCGAAATCCTGCTCAAGGATGTGTTTAAACGTCTGACAGAACAAAATATTACTTTGTCTGTTACTGATAAGTTTAAAGAACGCTTGATCGAGGAGGGTTATAATCCGGCCTACGGCGCTCGTCCCTTACGTCGTGCGATTATGCGTCTGTTGGAAGATGTTCTGGCTGAGGAAATTCTCTCCGGACGGGTTTCTGATGGGGATACGGCCATGGTCGATATCGATGAGGAAGGTAAGGTGAAAGTAATTTCCGGTGAAAGACGTGAGTTAATCGCTCCCGTGATTGAATAAATTCTTACTGGAATTAGTTAAATAAAAGGTGGGCTTTTTGCTCACCTTTTATCGTAAAGATAGGGGAAAAAAGTGCGATGAAAGTTTGGGTTGTGGGTTGTGTTTTGTTATTTTTGTTGGTGGAATTTTATCAGTGGGCCAAGGGGTTTATTTTGCCTTTACCTCTCTATATTTTTGCTGGAGCTTTATTATCGCTCGCTTCTAATTATTCTCAGGATATGAGCAATTTATTTGCTAGAAATGAACAGGTTTATAAAACTGCTAGTTTAAGTGATATTCCCGACATTTTGACGGCAGAAACCGCAATTACCAGCCTAGAAGCGGCAGCATTAGAGGATAGTAAAAAGCGGGATCGCTGAATCAAGACATGAATACTAAATTGTTCCTCCTATCTACAAGTTACCTTAGTGCTAGGTTTTAAAAATTGCCTAGAGGAAAATTGATACTTAAAATCAGCAACGCCCTATAACTTTTCAAACAGCTTCTAAAAATAGATGGTCATGAAAACAGTCATAAAATTAGCTCTTATTGCCCTACTCTGGATAACAATAATCAATCCTGCCAACTTACCTCCAGATACCGATGCTAGGCTAAGAATGGCCCATGCCCTGTGGACGGGAACTGAAGAAGTTTCTTTACCCCCAAATTATCGTCCTTCCTCTCGATTAGACCATGTTGGTGTTTTAGGAGTAGATGGAAAACGATATGAAGCTTATGATATAGGACAATCCTTATTAATGTTGCCCGCAGATTGGATTGGCACCCAACTTTCTAAAGTTTTTCCTAGTATTAAGCCTTACTTATTACGAGAATTTGCGGTTAGTTTTCTTGTAGTTATACCCCTAAATGTATTAGTTGTTCTCTTTTGTTATTGGTTACTTAGACTATTTGATTTTCAGGAGAAAATTGCGGCATCTGCCAGCTTGATTTGGTTGCTAGGTACTACCGTTCTCCACTATGCACAAACTTTTCAACAAAATAATCCAGTCCTACTTTGTGTGATTTTAGGTTATGCTTGTGCTTTGGCTTATATTAAAACTAACAAAGTACCTTATGTTTTTTTGAGTGGATTGGCAATCGGAGCGGCTATTATAATTCGCTCGACAACTATCATTTATGCTCTCACGGTTTTTGGTTTTCTAATTAGCTGTCTAATTTATAAAAATTTCAAGCTGAATCAAATCTTTAAAACAGTCATACTCTGGAACGTCGGCTTATTTCCCTTCTTTTTTGTGAGTAGATTATTTAATTACTTACGCTTTGGGGATTTTTGGACAACGGCAGCATCCTTGAGCATTGAGCAAATACGCAATGGAGCAATCTTTTCAGGGTTGCCAGAATTGCCCCCTAATTATCCTTTCATACACCCTCCCTACGTTGGTATTCTCGGCGTTCTCTTCTCACCAGCTAAAAGTATATTTATTTACGACCCCTTTCTTTTACCATGTTTAGTATTGGGGATTATTTTATTTAACAAATTAACACCTTATATAAGAATATATTTTATTTCCTCAATTTCCGCACTTGTCTTTCATATTATCTTAACCAGTACAATGGATTTCTGGCATGGAGATGGTTCTTGGGCTGCTCGTTATCACGTTACCTCAGTTCAACTACTGCTTCTCCCATTAATAGCTTTGCTAA
This sequence comes from Microcystis sp. LEGE 00066, assembly GCF_015207925.1. Lineage (NCBI taxonomy): Bacteria > Bacillati > Cyanobacteriota > Cyanophyceae > Chroococcales > Microcystaceae > Microcystis > Microcystis sp. LEGE 00066. The sequence continues at coordinate 9,381 of NZ_JADEVX010000094.1, forward strand.
TCTTAGAGATGTTATCAGTTAATCGGCTCAAACGATGGTTAATTAGCAGCTTGGTTGTTCTTTCCATTTTGGTTCAATTTACTTCTCTTGTCTTTGACCCTAGTGTAAATAGTGGTGTGGTCATCTTTGCAGAACCAAAAAGTTTTTTGAGGTTTCGTTTAGCTGAACGTATCGACAGTGTTAGTTGCTTCATTGGTCTTTCTCGATCCCAAAGTTGCTTAACTGAGGAAAAGTACAGTAAGTCCGCTCTCGCCGGTAGAAAGTACAGTAAGTCTGATCTCGCCAGTAGGGTGTATTTCTGGCCCCTTAAATCCAACAAAGCGCAAGGATTGCTCTGGAAAATTTGGGGATTCCTCTTGATCACAGCCTTGATCAGCACTCTACTTTTCCTAGTGATTGGGTAGTAGTGATGGAAACTTAATACCTTGCCAATTGGGGATTGATGATTATCGATTTTTTGAGAGAAGGATAGACTCTGTCCGACCAATTAGGAAGTCAAGGAAATCGCCGAAATCCTGCTCAAGGATGTGTTTAAACGTCTGACAGAAGAAAATATTATACTAAATCCTCTTTAAAAGGTATAGGGGAGTTAATCACACTATTAAAAACGGATTTGGTATTAGTATTAAATCTAAAAAATACGGCTCTACCGAACCTGTCATGTAAAACTATCAACAACTCATGCTTATAAAGCTTGTACACTAAAGCTTTGAGTTTTTCTTAGATTGATATTTATCAACTTTAGAGCATTGCTTTGCAGAGAGGGAGCTTGAGGAATTTTCTACAGTGTAAGTTCGGAAGAACCAAAAATACGAGTTCTTTGTCTGCATAAATACCTTATTAAAGGTAAAATACTTGTATAAAACGTACAAGTATTTTACCTTTAATATGGATACCCGAAGAGCTAGGATGATTGTCGATTTCTTGCTATTTTTAATTTGCCATTAGGATCTAGCCTAAATAATCTTTTAGATGCCCTAAAATTTCACTATTTCTAATCATAAAAAATTTTATTGCAATTATAAATAGTAAAGTCAAGAGAAAGTATTGTTTCTTGCCATCTATAAGCTTTAGAACCATATTAACTGTTACTTTATTAGATAAAAGATTGAGGAATAGGGTGATTGTTATTGATGCTTGACATTTGCTTAGTTGATAGGTTGATCAGGAAAAATGGTAATGAATTATCTGGGAATTTTGATTGCAAAAAAATTCAATAAAGACCACTATTTTCGATTAAAAGTCCATCTCTTGTGAATTAAGAAATTGTAAATCGACATACCAATACTGATGACCAAGTTTGACAGTATATACCAAATCCTGAAAATATCAACGAATACATACATTAAACCTAAGATAATTAATGAACTAGATAACATAACCGTGTGGTATTTTATCAATTCTTTAAAAACAGATTTAATGGTTCTAGTTTTATCGGTTTTAAAAGTATAACGCTTATTCAGATAAAATCCCAAGCTGTTAACAGTAATCATTAAAATTATTGTAGAAATTAGATAATGAAACTTAAGTATTGTCGTCAATAAATACAGCCAAAAAATATTTTGAATTGTACAAAATAATCCCACTAATAAAAATTTGAAAAACCCACTTTTAAATAATGTTTTTGATCTTTGCACGAGCTATCATTCCTATAAAAATTTGGGGCAGGACATCAGTGTCAACACTTTAGTTGACTTGATTCAATTTGGCTCTCATTCTAGCTATAATTCTCTCTAGGATTCTTGAGTCTCTACAGAATTTGTATATACCCAAGAAACCTAAAGAAAATAATCCCTGTACCAAAAAACTTATTTTAACTTTTTTACCATGAATAATAGAAGCCAAAGCTATGTTAACTTCTTTGGAGAAGTTAGCAATTTTTCTAATTTTATTTTTGGTTTGACTAGAAGTATTCCATGCTTCTAGATGCTCATCGATAACAGATTCTAACTGTTGTCGAAAATCTTGGATGTAAGAGCTACGATTAACGGTTTGGGAATGAGAATGAATGCGAAAGACTGATAAGGGTTTGGGATAGTATATTATCTGTCCATATTGAGCTAATTTTAGCCAAAAATCCCAATCAGCCGTGTACCATAGTTTTTCATCCAAACCACCTACTTTTAAAGCCATCTCTCTCTTAAAAATTGGTGCGGGAATAGAGATAAAATTCTGCACTAACAATTTACCAATCATTTGCTCCGAACTAATCATTATTGGATAAGAAGGTAGAGGACATCGCCAGAGTCCTAATTTTTGCCCTTGTATATTGACAAATCTAGAAGGATTAAGAATTAAATTGGCCTCGGGAAATTGAAGGGTCAGCTTTTTTAAAATCATCAATCTCTGGGGTAGCCACATATCATCTTGATGTAAAAAGCAGACATAATCAGATTGGGCTATATTCAGCAGATAATTAGTATTAGCTACCCAGTTTTTTTGCGGTTCCCTTGTAACAATTTTTAGGGGAATTTGGGTTTGAAAATACTTGAGTATTGCCAGGGTTTCATCTGTTGAGCCATCATCAATGGCCAGACACTCTATATCAAAATCATCTTGAATGGCAATAGAGTTTAGGGCTTTTGCTAAATACTTTTCCCCATTATAAGTGGGAATTAAAACTGATAGCCAAGGGTTACTCATATTCTTTGATCTGGTAATTTTATTTCTCTTTTTGACTTAAAGAGACAAATTCATTATACTTAAATAATTTGCCCACTATTCGCGGAAAAGGGAAAGAGTATTGTTTAATAATTTTGGAATCAAGTTCTCTAGCAATTGCTTTCAATTTAGCAAAATTCATAAATTCTACATGGGTTGCATCACTCTTGAAACCAGCTTCTTGAGGAGTTATTATAACTAATTTGCCGTGATTTTTTAACAAATAAACATAGTCATTAAGTAAACTGATTACCTCTAAATAACTCATGTGTTCTGCGACGTGAGCTAATAAAATAGAATCAAATTTTTCTGGTTCATCAAATGATGACCGTTGAAATTCCTCTGGTGTAAAAGCCGTAAAGCCCCTGGCTCGGCAGACTTCAACTGAGTGAAAATTGTGGTCAATACCAATTCCATTTCCTTTCAGATTGATCAGATTACGGCCTATTCCACAACCAATATCGAGAGTAAAACCTAAATTTAACCTCTGAAGATTCCAACGGTAAGGAGCTTGAACATCCAATATTTCTTTCCATTTTGCTGTCTGTTTATTCAGCAATCGTTCGGAGTAGGACTGATTTTTTGTATCCTGATTAAAGGTATTGATTTTCCTGTTCATAAGTTTTCTGGGCGACTAGAGAAGGGAGCTACAACTAGGGAAATTCTGGGTAGGTTAATTATTTTCTCTTCAGTCCCAAAACACTTAAAAAGAAACTGGAAAAAACCACCTGTACTCCCAACGCTAGAGCGGTTACGGAAGGAATGACAATCCGCATGGTCACGGCTGGATCTAAAGCCCCATAAAGTTGTGCATTCCAAGTATATAAAGCATACACCGAACCGCCTATACCTAGTAAAAATAAAATTACGCCAATGATCAATCCCACCTCCAGATTAATATAACGTAAAAATCGTCTTAATTTTCGGTCTTCTGGTAATAAACCTTCGCTGATAGCAAAAGCTTTTGTGAAGACGGCAAAACTGACAATTTGAAAGCCAATAATCAAAGCTGTGGCTGAATAGAGAAGGGTGTGAACTTTCGGTTGAGGAATAAACCAAATCGTCGCCACAAATCCCAGAAACATTAAAGCCAGTCCAGGGTAGAGAAACAACCAGCGAGGACTATACATTAAGAGAAATCGGAGATGTCGCCAGCCATCGCGCCAAGTTTTTAGGTGGGGGGGATGACTACGACCGTCAGGGGATAAAGTGGTTGGTACTTCGGTAATTTTCAGGCTGTAGAGGGATGCTTTCACCACCATCTCGCTGGCGAATTCCATGCCAGTGGTGCGTAGGTTCAATTGTTCGATCGCCCGTTTACTAAACCCGCGCAATCCACAGTGAAAATCACCACAGGGACTACCAAAAAATAACCGTCCTAACCAAGTCAAGACAGGATTGCCCAGATACTTATGCAATACTGGCATCGCCCCAGGTTGAATTCCCCCCTGAAAACGATTGCCCATCACCAAATCGTAACCCTGTCGCAATTTTTCTAGGAAAGGCGAAAGATTAGTAAAGTCATAGCTATCATCGGCATCCCCCATAATAATATATTGACCTTTGGCGGCGGCGATCCCCCCCCGCAGGGCGCTACCATAACCCCTTTCCGGGATGGGAACCACCCGCGCCCCTGAATTAGTGGCAATTTCTCGGGAACCATCGCTACTGCCATTATCGGCGATTAGCACCTCCCCCGCAATTTTGTGTCGTTCCAGATAATCTCGCGCTTTGCCGATACAGGTGGCCAGGGTTTCCGCCTCGTTGAGACAGGGCATGATGATCGATAATTCTAGAGTAGGTATCTGCTCATTGGCGACGGCATCTGCCATGACCTGATTTTCTAGCATAACAATCGCGGTGGAGTCGTTTTGCCCAAGAGTATAACAGGTTATGCACAGCAGTGTACCAAATTGTTAGCACACAATCTGCTTAGGGACTTGCGCTTTGATAATGTACCATTTAGGGCTGGTCTTATTCTTCTACAGAGCGATTGTCTGGCTGGGATATTATTCCCACGCAAGTCCCTTATTCTTTTTTCTCTGAGCGGCAATCTCTACCTGAAGTTGAATTGCGATCGCTATGTTGGCCTCTCTGACTCTCTGACTCAGAGTCGGGAGCATCTCATTATGCAAGTGAGTAATTATACTTGTCCCTAAAACTGTTTTCTAGCAAGGCTTTCAAAATAGCTTGACATAAAAACCTGATTTAGAGGTTACAAAGGTGAGATGCTCCCTCTCTGACTTTCTTGATTGGGCAATTTAACCCAAATTTTCCAGCAACTGAAATTCTGATGCTATCCTCGCCATCCCACCTGATTATTTGCTAGAAGTCATGGCCAAATCTCCTTAACCCCAACTGACGTTACATTTACTCAAAAGCTATCTCCTTGGCACTGAATTTTTGATGCGTCCCGGACGCATCCCACAGCCAAATATCGCCAATTTCCCCCTAGGCTTTAGGTCTTAAATAAACTAGAGACTGTTGCCAAATTAAAGTGGGTTTATCGTAGTGATCGACTAGGTATAAACAGTTAGCATCTTGCCAAAGGATGCGACCAACGAGCAGATCATCGGTGCTTAACTTAATTTCTACTTCCCGTTTCTCTTGAATATAGCTCTGTACTTGTTTAATACTCGGCAGACCAGGATCGAATTGAGACATAATGAGTTTATCGATGAGGTGTTCATCCTCTATTATTCCTGTTGAGTAGCTTTTATTGACGATGAAAATCCCCTTCACCAAATATCAAGGCCTGGGCAATGATTTTATTTTGATAGATAACCGTCACAGTCCCGAACCCCTGATCACAGCGGAAATGGCCGTGGCTATGTGTGATCGACATTTTGGCATCGGTGCCGATGGCGTGATTTTTGTGCTTCCCGGCCAAGCAGCAACCGACTACACCATGAGAATTTTTAACTCTGATGGTTCGGAACCAGAAATGTGTGGTAACGGTATTCGCTGTCTAGCCCAATTTATCGCTCGTTTAGAGGCTAACAACGCCATTGGCCGCACCTATCGCATTCATACTCTAGCAGGAACGATTATTCCTCGTTTAGAGGCTAATGAACAGGTAACGGTTGATATGGGACCGCCGCAATTACTAGGCAGTGAAATCCCCACCACTTTGGTGAAGGGGTCAGAAAAAGTCCTCGCGGTTCCCCTAGAGGTGGAAGGCAAAGATTGGTTAATTACTTGCGTTAGTATGGGTAATCCCCACTGTGTCACTTTTGTCGATGATCTGGCCTCTATTCCCCTAGAAACTATCGGTCCAAAATTTGAGCATCATCCGGTTTTTCCCCAACGTACTAATGTGGAGTTTGTGGAGGTAATTGGGCCGGATTATATGAAGATGCGTGTCTGGGAGAGAGGAGCGGGAATTACTCTCGCTTGCGGTACTGGTGCTTGTGCTGTGGTAGTGGCGGCCGTGTCAACGGCTAAATGCGATCGCCATTGTACCGTGGAACTGCCTGGTGGTTGTCTTCAGATTCACTGGTCGGACACCGATAACCGGGTTTACATGACAGGTCCTGCTAAAGCTGTTTTTGAGGGCATTTACGCCATCTAAACCAACCCGTCTGGACGGGGACTGAACTCCCCGAACAGCGCGACGGGATTGTTAATTCTTAGAGACTGGTAATCCAAGCAACAATTCCTTTACCAGTTAACAATTCAATGGCTAAAAGAGAGACAAAGCCAATCATAGCTAGTCTGCCATTCAATTTTTCAGCTTTTTTGGTAAAACCGAGACTGCTAGAACTATCAACGTACATTTTCGGTTCAACAGCAAAATTATTCAGTCTTCCTTGTTCTTCGGTGGTGTAGCCGCGGGCAGTCATGGGGAGGCTCCTTTTGTATGCTTATGTTAAGAAGTGTAACACATTGTTAAGTTATGTTGCAAGTTTTAACAAAAAATTTCTGGAGACTCAGAAAACCTCGATGAGGTGGTCAGTCAACGGCAGGGTTATCAACTGTCAGGGTAGTGCTATAGTTCTATCTACTCTGGGTTTATCGATGAAATTTTGCCTTTTTCTTGACAAATTAGTCAGATTGTGGTACCAAAGAGGTGTAAACTAGTTCGCCTAATCAGGGGAAAGACAAAAACTATCTTAAGGTCGCCAGAGGAGTCCCGTTAAACCGTACAGGAGTTAGCGGGGGATAAATTGCCACCAAAAGCGAACCAGATTTTAGGGAGTCAACTGACCTTGAGTGAAGATACCCGAAAGGGTAAGTGTGGGGAGAATAGGAAAAAACCACTAGGAAAAACCCGAATAAAATCTTAAGACGCGGAGTGCCTAGTAGCCGTAAGTAACGATCGCGCTCACTGTTTTTGTAAATTCTATGGCAGAGATTAGCCCAGAGATCAACCTCATGCAGATAGCGACTATACTCAACCAATATCGATTTGAAATGAGAGGATACAAAGCGCAGGAATTAATCGAGCGCTGGTTGCCCACCTATTCGCTAAATTGGATTCGCATGGCGATTTTAGAGGCACTCTATCAGGGACGTTACAAAGTCATTTCGGTGGAGGAAATCCTCAAAATTTGGCACCGTCGCGGCCATCCTACCTTTCATTTTACGGGGGAATTCGAGCGATTGGTTTGTAAAAACCTGCCAGATTCCCAGTTAAATGCCAAAAAAACGGTATTTATCCCTAAACAGGAAAAGATCAATATACTTTCTGCCACCCTTGAGCGGCCTGATCCAGAGCCACAAGCGGAAGCCACGAGTAAAGATGCTTTATTCAACTTAGAAACTTCTCTTTTTGATGATCCTCGCAAGGGGATGAGTGATTTGGATGAGTTATTCTCGCAGTTAACCCCGGAAATGCCCAAATTCCCTGAATTAGAATTATTGCCTAAATCCCCTAACGGTCATGGAACTAGGGAGAATTTTTCGGTTAATTTTAAGCCAGTAATCGATGAGTTTATCCCTTTGTTAGACCCTTCGGAATTATATCCCAAATTAAAAGCTGTGGCTCGATCGCAGTATAAGTAGGGTTGGCTGAAAAAGTTTTTCCTAGGGGCAGGGTGTGGGG
>NZ_JADEVX010000095.1:0-16981 GCF_015207925.1 Microcystis sp. LEGE 00066
GGGTTTGGGGGGTAGAACCCCCCAAAAGCTGGGATTGAGCGATAAAACCGCAAGTAATGCCCGATTTTAGTCGAGAGTTTCCCCATAAAAATCCCAATTGGTAGATTTACAAAAATGAGATGCACCCAGAGGCAAGAGGTGGTTAGATATGTGTAATTAATTTTGCTCAGGCACATAACAATTTTAAGACTTTTGGGCGGTGGATAGCTTGGCCAATGCCAAGAAAGTGCATTCCCAGACTAAACGGGGTTGAACGTAGGCTAACAGCTGCCGGCGGGTTTTTTCCAAGATTTCTAAAATCGATCGCTCTCGTCGTCGTTGCCAATCCTCATACTGAAGATAACTCACATACCATAATTGGGTTTCCGTGTCAAGAGTTTGAGCGATAATTTTGGCTAATTCCAGTGCTTGGGAGAGTTTTAGGGGAAACTTGCTGAAAGATCGCGGTAAATCTTGGGGGAGACTGTCGAGAAACTCTAAAGCGGCGATCGCTTCTCCCGGGCTACCTTGAGCTAAACCGAGAATTGCCGGATAATTGAGAACGCGAGCGTGTCCGTTAGAGCGCAGGACTTGAGCGAGATTTTCTTCCGAAAGACGCTGAAAAGGGATATGTTGACAGCGAGAAACGAGAGTGGGTAGTAAAGAGGAGGGACTAGGAGCAATCAGGATTAAAGTGGCTTTTCCCGGTTCCTCAAGCGTTTTTAAGAGCGCATTTGCCGCCGATTCCGTCATGGTGTCTGCTTCCTCGATTACCACCACAGAGCGGGCCGATTCCAAGGGAGGACGACTTAAAAAGTTAGTAATCTCGCGAATTTGTTCGATGCGGATTTGCGGGGGAGCTTTACGCTTGAGATTGCTTTCCTGTGCTTCTTTTGCGGTGAGCAGTTTGCCTTGGTGTTGATAAGTGGGTTCAATCCAGAGTAAATCGGGATGATTGCCCCCTAAAAAGCGTTTCAGGATTAATTCCCTTGTTTCCGGAGATCGATCTCTAGTTAACAAGTCTTGACAGAAACATTTTGCTGCTAGATTGCGTCCAATCCCCTTAGCGCCGGCGAATAAGTAAGCGGGAGCGATCGAATTGACTTCAAGCGCTCTTTGTAGTAGTTCAATGGCCTGATTTTGACCGATTAACCTTGACCAATTTATCATCTTTTCCCTGCCATGGCTCGCTATTGCTGTTCCTATTTTGTCGGGATTTCTCCTCATCAGACCGGGTTTTTATACGATGATATATTAAGTTTGGGTGAATTTGAAATCATCAAGCGCCGGACCGATGTCTTGCTTTTATCGGAAGTTCCTAACGATGCTTTCTTTCCCCAGTTAGTGAAAGTGGAATTGTTTATTCATCCTCCCACTAGCTCGGAACTTCAGATCGATTTATTGGTAAAAAATCATGAATTGCCCCTGAGAACTAATAATCGTTGTCGGCGATTTTTTGAATCTATTCACCAGATTATTACCAACAATTATCAAGGTCAATCCCTGACCAGAATTACCGCTTAACCCGATTTGTTCCTGTCTCCGTCAACTGACAAAGACAGGGACAAAATGCCATCTTGGCTCTCTTGGGTAACGCACCACAAAGACACAGAGGACACAGAGATTGATCGCTCCTGTATCAGTTAAACTTATCACACAAGGAATAATAGAGCCGCTCTTTTTGGTGCTTGATAGATTTATCGAGAAAAAATCGGTAATTGCTTTAATTTTTGCCTTCCTGCGTCGATGTGAGCGGAGGAAATTGACGACGTAAAAGCAGGGAATTACTCACTACCATAACCGAACTAAAAGCCATCAAAGCTGCTGCTAGGGCCGGACTGAAAGCTAGACCCCAACGGGGCAGTAATAAGCCACCGGCAATGGGAATAGCAAAGGTATTATAACCCAAAGCCCAAAAAAGATTTTGTCGGATTTTTTGCCATGTGGCCAGACTTAAATGCAAAGATTGTACCACATCCTCTAGGCGATCGCTAATTAAAACGATCCCGGCCGTTTCCATGGCCACTTCCGTGCCACCGGCCAGAGCAATACCGATGTTAGCCTGTACTAGGGCAGGAGCGTCATTGATACCATCCCCGACCATAGCGACGATTTTGCCCTCTTTTGTCTGTAGGTCGGCAATTAAGGCGGATTTTTCGGTGGGGGCAACTTGGGCATAAAATTGGCTAATACCCAAACTATTAGCGATCGCTGTCACCACTTCTTGGCGATCGCCACTGAGTAAAATCACCTCTAAACCGAGTTTTTGCAACTGATTAACGGTTGTTTGAGCATCGGGACGCAATCGATCCTGAAAAGCGATCGCGCCGAGTAATTGTTCTTCCATACCCAGATAAATCACCGTTTTACCCGCCTCTAAAAGCTCTTGAATCCCCCAGATAGTTTCATCGATTTTAATGCCGTTCTGTGCCAACCATTGCGGATTTCCTAGAACAATTTTTGACCCCTGCACCCTTGCCGAAACTCCCAATCCGGCCACAGTTTGAAAATCTTCCCCCGTCAGGTTAGTAGGAGGAGTAACCGCGTCTAAAATCGCCCGAGCAAGAGGATGATTAGTACCACTCTCCACTAATGCCGCTAATTGTTGAATTTCCAGGGAATTAAGCTCAGAAAAACTCAAACAATCGGTAATTTCCGGATGACCTTGGCTAAGGGTTCCCGTTTTGTCAAAAACCACCGTTTGCAGTTGCGAGACGGTTTCCAAAACATCGCCCCCTTTAATTAAAATACCCCGTTCGGCTGCTAAACTGGTTCCCACCAGTAGGGCCGTTGGTGTGGCTAAACCGAGAGCGCAGGGACAAGCGACCACAAGCACAGAAATCGCTAATTTTAGGGACAAAAGTAGGGGAGAAGTGGGTTGAATCATCTCGTGGTGTCCTGTGGTTGACCCTAACACCTCTGGAAACAGCCTAGTTCCCCAAAAATACCAAAAGAGCAGCACAATTAGGGCAATTATCATCACTCCGTAGGCAAAATAACCCGCTACCCGGTCCGCTATCTTCTGTACTGGGGCCTTGCGAGTTTGGGCTGATTCCACGGCTGCGATAATCTTAGCTAGGGTGGTATCGGTCCCCACCTGACGAGTTTGCACTGCGATCGCACCTGAGAGATTGAAACTGCCAGCAATGACTATATCTCCCATTTCCTTAACCACCGGCAGCGATTCCCCCGTTAATAAAGCTTCATCTACCGTGGTTCTTCCCTGAATAATCTCCCCATCCACGGGAATTTTTTCACCGGGTAAGACGCGCACCCATTCCCCGACGCGCAGCTGTTCCACGGGAATGGCCACACCCACACGGTCATCTGTACTACCAATTAGGTGAGCCACTGCCGGTTGTAGGGAAGTAAGCGCTTCTAAGTCTGCGGCTGCGCGATGACGGGAATGCGCTTCTAGAGTCCGTCCGAGGAGAATAAAACCTAACAGCATGACTGGTTCATCAAAAAAGCACTCTAGACCGAGATTAGGGAAGATAAGAGCCAAACAACTGGCTATATAGGCACTACCTGTGCCTAAACTAACGAGAGTGTTCATATTTGGCATCCCGTGCCGTAATCCCCGCCAACCATCGATGAAAATATCGCGGCCGGGGAATAAAATGGCTAGGGTGGCTAAAGTCCAGTGAAAAGCAATACTTTGAAGGATGGGGATTTCTGGTCCCCCGATGTGGTGTAAGTGACCAATCAGGGAAAAAACCAGTAAACAACAAGCGATCGCTAATCGGTATAATTGTTGTTGCCGTTCTTTTTGTTGGTTTTGCAGCCGTTGATTTTGTTGAGAAAGGGGAGTCGATGAGCTGCGCGGTTGGGTGGGGAATCCAATCGCGGTTAATTTTGCGGCTAATTGCTCTGGTGCGATCGCATCTGGTTGGTATTCAATCACGGCAATTTCCGTGATTAGATTAACTTGGGCCGATTTTACCCCTTGATTTTGGCTGAGTTGTCTTTCTACGGCACTCACACAGCCAGCGCATTTCATGCCTTTTACGTCTAGAGTAGCGGTTTTTAGTCCAGTTTCGGCGGCTAGGATCATAGAAAAGGTAGGCAAGGATGGTCTTTACTTCTATCCTAGAAATTATCGACGGATTTTTAAACTATTTTAGCGAGTAGGGTTACAGATAGATGAAATTTCATTACAGATAGCTGAAATTTCAGGTAGCCGATCTTGTAGTGGACTGACACAGCTAAAATAGGGCAATAGATAGGCTCAACTGAGGACATCAATCATGGGAAGAGGTAGGCGAGATAAAGTTTATCTGACAGTCGCACAACGAGAAAACTTTGAACAAATCAGTGGGGAAGGGTTCATCACAGAGTACGCTAATCGGCATAACACGCTTATCGTAATATTATACGGAAAACTTCTTGCGATCGCTCCATTTGAGCGTAATATACAGAAAGATTCTTAAAAAAATGCGTACTTGGCGTAATATACGGAGAGTTTCCGTAAAATACATAGTTATGCTGCAAAGCTGAGGTGGTTTGAGTAAAATTAAGCGAGGTATTCTAGGTGACATGAAGGCAGGCGTGAAATTCATTGCTGTGATATTGGGTGGTGCTCTATTAATTTATGGTGTGCTACTTCTGCTAGTCTGGGCAATTCCTTCTGTTTCTGCTGCTCAGTTGCTACCACAGTACCCAGCAATAGTGCTAGTTTGGATCGGTTTATGCTTAGTCGTTATGGTTTTCTCGCGCAGAGGAAACGGCAATTGAAAAGATATGAAATCTAATCGCAGACTATTTTTAATGTTTTTCGCTTCAATTGCTCTACTTAGATTTCAGCAGCATAAGTTTTCAGTGAATGCAGAGGAGAGTAAGAATTGGTTTGATGAAGTTACTTCTACTGTTAAAGGAGCGGTTAAATTTGTAGATGATGTACGAACCGTTCTCAAAAAGCAGGGGACAGAAATAGATCGAGAAAAAATCAAGCCATCTATCAGTGAATTGAATACATCAGTTAATGTGCTTCTGGCTAGTTTGGTAAATTTGAGAGATTACACTGGAAGAAGAGATAGCAAAGATAGTGTTATTGCCAGCAGAGCTGCTGATTTGGGTCCTAAAATGAATCGCTTGATCCTCTCAATGGAAGATCTTTTTAAGCGAATGAGTCGATATGATACGGCTTTAGAAAAACATAGAGGTATAATCTATCAACTTGTTTCGTTGAGAGGCGGAACAGTTGATAGAATTAGAACTATTGCAATCAGACCTGGTGGGAGCAAAGTTGATCGAAGAGCACTAGGCTCAGAGCTAAATACAGCGATCAAAATCTCAAATACCTTACTTCAGTCCGTTCAAGGTCTTATAAAAGAATTGGGATAGGATGTGTATGCCTTGGTGTTGCAGTGCGATCGCTGATCTTATAGTGCGATCGCCGATCTTGTAGGGTGGGTTGACGGCAGGAAACCCACCCCTTTTCGTGTCAGAAAGCAGTGTCAGACAAAGTATTCTGATTTTTGCTAGGATGTTTTTATGCAATTCAACTCAGGTGGAATATGTCTCTAATGAACACCCCAGCCAAATTCCAAGTAACTTCTCCCCCTTTTCGTTGGGATGAAGCGGGAGGTATCCGTATAGGTTCGAGCCGAGTGACTCTCGATAGCATACTTGCCTCATACCACAACGGCTCCACTCCTGAAGAAATCGCTATTCAGTTTTCAGTTCTTCGTTTGGAAGATATATACAGTGCCATTGCTTATTATTTAAATCACCGTCAGGAAATTGACAGTTATTTGGAGCAACGCGACCAACAAGCTCAACAACTGAGACAACAACTAACTCAAAAACACAACTTAGTCGATTTAAGACAGCGCTTGCTTGCTCGTTATCAGTCAAAAGGAGAGTCGAGGCAAAGTGCGCCTTCTAACTGACGAAAATTTTAATGGAGCCATCTTGCGTGGGCTGGTAAGGCGTTTACCTGAATTAGATATAATTCGCGTCCAAGATGTAGGACTGATGAACACTGACGATCCAGATATTTTAGAATGGGCAGCTAATGAGGGACGCATCCTGCTCACCCATGATGTAGCCACTATTACGATGTATGCCTACAATCGTGTCAATCAAGGACTACCTATGACTGGAGTTGTTGAGGTGATCTCAAAAGCACCCATTGGTAAGATTCTTGATGATTTAGAACTATTTATTTGTTGTAGTGAACCTGAAGAATGTGAAGGTCGGGTTCTTTTCATTCCTTTCTCTTGATGCGATCTCTATCATTTTCTACTCCAGAAATCTAAGTTGCCTAACACGTTGTTGGAGCGGACGGAGTGAGAGAACTTGGTGATGAGTTCAAGGCTAACTGCCGCCGCTCAACTTAGCCGTTAGACCGACAATGATTCGTACTTGTCTTTGTAAATAGTCCGATTGGTTAGTTATAAGTGCGATGCCGAAGGCACTGCATAGCAGATCGCCGATCTGGTAGGGTGGGTTAACGAAGTGAACGCACCTTATCTAATATTCAAAATTCGTGCGTTACGCTAACGCTAACACACCCTACTGGACTGTTTCAGCTGTAGGGTGTGTTCCCTAATGCGGGATTTTTGAGAACGCACCATGCACATTGATTGAAGCTGTGAGGTTAGGTGCGGTGCTGCTCTTGTGGGCCCAGTGGAGGAATGTTAGCGAAGATTGCCAATTTTTAGGTTAAAATAGAGGGGCAAAAGTTGCCACAGGGTCGCTTCAATGACAGTTCGACAACCCCGCTACAGCAAAGAAGAATTTGCCCGACGTGGACACGAAGTCTATGAATCTCAGGTACGCTCCCAAATCGAGGAAGGGAATCATGGGAAGATTGTAGCAATAGACATCGAAACAGGGGCTTTTGAAGTGGCTGACGACAGCCTAACAGCTGCTAAACAACTGTTAATACGTTTTCCTGATGCACAAATATTTGGTATTCGGATTGGACATCGTGCCGTCCATCGTTTTGGCTTTCGTTCCCCCAGTGTATCGCCATGATGATGGGGAGCGTCAATTCGCACCGAGAAGCAATTATTCAATTCGTAGTGCTAGGCGAAAATCACCAGAGACAAGCGATTAAAGCAGTTATTGACACTGGTTACACTGGATTTCTCACGTTGCCTTCTGCTGTCATTACAAGACTAGGATTAACGTGGTATATGCAAGAAGAGGGAATCTTGGGCGATGGAAGCCTCTGTATGTTTACAGCAATTCTCATTTTGAAACGATTTTGCGTTGTTTCAGCGATCTAGAGATTCGTTAAGAATTATTAACCCCTCTAGGTGCAAGGGTTTTAATGTCATGAAACCTTAAAATGAGAATTGCTGGTATGTTTAACGTATTTGAGGCAACTGTGATCTGGGATGGTCAGATCAAATCTATTGAAATCAATGAGTCAGAGACAGATCCATTAGTTGGTATGGGTTTACTTGATGGCTATGAGTTGAATATTCAGGGTTTTGCTGGGGGATTAGTGACAATTAAACCTTTGTCATAGTGCGATCACAATCGCCGTAGCCGTAGGGTGCGTTCCCTAATGCAAGTCCTACTGTTCCACCAATAGATTTTTGGGAACGCACCATGCACATTGATTGAAGTTGTCAGTCTAAGTGGGATGACGAAGGCACGGCCTAGCAGTACACTGATCTTGTCCGGTAAGGGGCGGGCTATAATGAACGGTGAACCTGATTGGTCAGAAAAAATTGACCAATATTTGTCTGGTGAAACCATTGACCATTAAGTGGATTCTAAGGAGCTAAGGGAATGACCTGGACGGCAAACCAACAAGCGAAAATTATCCGTACAGAGCGAGGACTGACGATCGCTGGCACGCGCATCACCCTCTATGATGTGATCGATCTCCTAAAAGCTGATTATCCTCCTAAACTGATTCGTGACACATTTAACCTCACGAACGCGCAAATTGACGCAGCTTTGTCCTACATTCAGGTAAACCAAGCTCAGGTCGAGGTTGAATATCAAGAGGTTCTTCAGAATAGGGAAGAAATTCGCCAGTACTGGGAAGATCGTAACCGTGAACGCTTTGCTCGAATTGCAGCAATGCCACATAAACCAGGACAAGAAGCGTTTTGGGCAAAGCTTGAGGAGCAGAGAGCCAGACGTGCTGCACAAAAACAATGACTTTCTTAGTTGACTACAACCTCGACGGTTATGCGCTGATTTTTCTTGGTATATTGGCAAAACGTGGTTGGCTTGAGTTTCAGTCTGTCCAATTTGTCACCTTTAGAGAGGTTGGACTGTCGATGGAAAGTAGCGATCGCGTAGTCTGGTGCTATGCTCAAGAACAGGAGATGATGATTCTTACTGCTAACCGAAATATGAAGGGTGATGATTCCCTTGAGCAGGTTATGCGAGAAGAGAACACAGAGAAATCGTTTCCAGTGTTGACGATTGGAAATCTCGATCGTTTGAGTGAAGCTGAGTACAGAGAGCGCTGCGCTGAACGACTGATCGAAATTGCTGTAGATCTTGATAATTACAAGGGGGTTGGTCGGTTATTCATTCCATGATATTGTCGGCTACGCTTGAAAATTAGGGCGATCGCAGTCTTATCGGTGAGAAGCACGGCATAACTTAGCCGTTATGCGGCAAGTTTCTGAATAGATCGCAATCGCTGTAGGGTGCGTTACCTAATGCAGGATTTTTTGGGACGCACCCTGCTTATACCAAATTTCTAAATCCATGACAGACATCCACGCTCGAATGCTTGCCAGGCCTGCATTCGTTGTGACGCAAATAAAGAAAAATGGTATTATTGATTGAAGTCGTTAGACCGCTTCAATTTTAGGGTAATAGTTGCTAAAGTCCGCTAACTTCACCGGTGAAGCCACCTAGGCAGAGGTTTTTGATCGCTAAAAAATTCTTTCCTCTCCATAAAAACGATAAAATCTCTATTCTGCAAGCATAAAGAGGCTTTAGGCAGATTTAAAGGCACATTTAAGCTATATAAATCGAATATTTACACTTTTTTCAGCTAATCAAGCCATTAATGGCTTGATTTCTTTGCATCCAACCCAAACAGTATAATTTTTTCTCTAATGTATTGTAATTGTTTTTTATTTCATATAAAATACAATCTCAGAGAAAATACCTAGCAATCTCCCATAAATAAACAAAGGAGCCGATGACATCGTGATCCCTGATCCTAGATCCTCAAAACCGAAAACCCTCTTACCCTTTATTTCTCTAGCTACGGCTGCCGTCGTCACAACGGGAATCGGACTAGCTTCTAGTCCCCTATCGGCATCGAGTAATCTGCTGGCAAGTCCGGATAAACAGCAAGCTAAACAACAAACCGTGGAAATCACCCTAGTTTCCTACGCAGTGACTCAATCGGCCTACTCAAAAATCATTCCTCTATTCGTCAACAAATGGAAAAGAGAGAAAAAACAGGATGTGGTGATTAAACAGAGTTATGGCGGCTCTGGTTCCCAAACCCGCGCTGTTATCGACGGATTAGATGCAGATGTGGTAAATTTGGCTATCGGTTCCGATGTGGAACGCTTGCAAAAAGCGGGTTTAGTTAACCCCGGTTGGCAGAAAGAATTACCCAATAACGCCATCGCCACTCGTTCCGTGGTAGCTTTAGTTACTCGTCAGGGCAATCCCAAAGGAATCCGCAACTGGCCAGATCTAGCCAAATCGGGGATTAAAGTCATTACTGCCAACCCGAAAACCTCTGGGGTGGCCCGGTGGAATTTTCTGGCTCTCTGGGGATCGGTAACTCGGACCGGCGGCAATGAAGCACAAGCGACCAATTTCGTCCGCAATGTCCATAAAAACGTGCCTGTACTACCCAAAGATGCCCGGGAAGCCAGCGATGTCTTCTTTAAACAGGATCAGGGGGATGTGCTGCTTAACTACGAAAACGAGGTAATTTTGGCCCGTCAAAAAGGAGAAACCGGTTTTTCCTATACTATTCCTCCGGTCAATGTTTCGATCGATCCGCCCGTGGCCGTAGTGGATAAAATAGTTGATAAACGCAAAACCCGGGAAGTAGCGACAGCTTTTGCCCAATTTCTCTTTACTCCGCAAGCGCAGCGGGAATTCGCCAAGGTGGGTTTCCGTCCCGTTAATGCTAATGTGGCTAAAGAGTTTAGTAAACAATACCCAAAAGTGTCGAATCTGTTCCCCTATACGGCGATCGGTAGTTGGGATGCGATCCAGAAAAAATTCTTCGCTGATAGGGCGATTTTTGACCAAATTCAGCGTTAATTAGTAGTAGGCCGTCAGCCGTCAGCTAAGTAAGTGGTTCTGATTAATTGATCCCCCCTTAATAAGGGGGGATCTGACAATTTTCAACACCTACTTACTTAGATAGCTGATGGCAAAAAAACAAAACTAATAGTTAGTAACTAAAAAAAAGATGTATCTACTTGACAAAATAAAAAACGGAAGCTTGGTATTGATTGGTTACTTATTATCGCCCCTGTGTTGGTGGAAAGATCTAATTTTTAATCTGCCGATCGCCTACGGTTTCGGTCGTTTAATTGCTTGCTTACACGCCGATTTTTTTCTACCAGCGGCCATGGTTGGTTATTGGTTATCTAATCTGGTGGGAATTCTGCTAATGCAATTCGGAACGAAAGAATTAATCGGTGGAGAGAAAGAAGAACGCCATTGGCAAAAAGAATTAAGAAATGTATTACTTTCCTCGACAGTTTATACTTTAGTAATCCTAGCTTTGCTGCATTTTGAGGTTTTAGAAATGCCCCTGTTATCATCGATCGCCACTTTTTCCCCGTGATTCCCAAAACTTACTTAAACAATAGCTTAATTTTATTGGCTATCTTGTTAACATCGCTAACTTTTACGGATTTAGCGATCGCTATTCGCCAGCAGCCGCAAGGATTTGCTTGGGAAAAATCCCTGATGCTATCTATTCATCAAACTACTAATTTAAACCTAAATTTTTTGGCGATAAAACTAACGGGATTAGGTACTTATTGGGGAGTGGCTCCGATACTAACAATTTTACTGCTGATTTTTGCCCTAAAAAAATACTGGTATGGGTTCGCTTATCTGCTTGTGACTACGGCCGGAGGTTGGGCAATTAGTTATAATCTCAAGATTTTTTTCATCGAAATCGCCCGCAATTTTGGCAGTTATTTTATCCCTTACCCGATGATTTTGCCTTCCCTAGCGGTCATGCTTTATTTAGTTCCCTGTTAGTGGTTTCTGTACTGATCCTATCTTGGAGAACGCGCTGGTTTTTAGGGGTAGTTTTACTGGGGATTCCCTTGGTTTTGGTTATTGCTTGGACTCGTCTTTATTTAGGGGTTCACTTTCCCAGTGATATCCTTGCCGCTTGGCTTTTAGCGATCGCTTGATCCCTCCTAGTTCATCTCTGGTGGCGACAGTTATTAGAGACACCCAAGGCGATCAAGACGCAAGAGGAAATTAATAATTAGTTGACCGACTTGCTGCCAAAAAAAAATATCACGTTATACCTAAATTTTTGGAGAAAGCTAATCAAAGCCCTATAGTAATTATCGTTTGATATTCGTCGCTGACACTGAATCATGAAACCAAAACTGCGTCAAGGGAAGGGTCTATCCCTGGGACGGTTTCAAAGCCGTCCCCTTACTTTTTTCACTTTAGTTCTTCTCTGCATTTTAACCTTTACCTTAGCACCGTCATCGCCCCTGATGGCCACGTCTAAATCTGAGACTAAGATAGACTTTGTATCGCCGGTTTGGGTAGCACAAAATCTCAACGATCCGAAGTTAAAAATTCTCGATGTGCGGATTAATCCTTTGGAATATATCACCGGTCATTTACCGAAAGCGGTGAATATAGCCGATAATAATTTTCGTGGTCCAAACGGATTTTTGCCGGTTCAATATTGGCAAGAGGATAAAATTGGCAGTCTCTTTGCCGCTGCGGGAATCACTAATGGCGATCGAGTGGTAGTATATTCCGATGGTCGCGATGTCTTGGGGGCAACCATGGTCGCTTATTTATTAGAGCGATCGGGTTTCCGAGATGTGGCCGTCTTAGATGGTGGTTTTAAGGGTTATAAGGGTTCTGAACAAAAGGTAACGAAAGAATTCCCTAAATATCAACCAGGGAGCTTTACTGTCCGTGATAATCCCTCGATTCGGGTAAATTTAGCAGAAGTAGAGAAATTGATCGGCAAACCGGATGTGGTTTTTATCGATCCTAGACCGGAAGAACTTTTTCAGGGGAAACAGGATATCTGGCTGAGAAATGGTCATATTCCGGGGGCGAAAAATATACCCTGGCCGACCTTTACGGAAGCGAATAATCCCGATGAATCCCTGAAAAATCCTCATAAATTGAAATCTTTAGACGAAATCAGGAAGATTCTTGCCCAACGCAACATCAAGCCCTCGGATAATATTATCGTCAGTTGCAGTACTGGACGGGAAGCGACTTTACAGTATATCGTCCTCAAACATCTGCTCGGTTATCCCAAGGTGCGAATTTATGAGGGTTCTTGGACAGAGTACAGTACCACAGATCTGCCCGTCGCTAATGGGCCAGAAAAAGCGGTCTAAAGTCAATTTTGTCGGTCTATACTCGTTGTGTTTAACCATCTTGCCCAAGATGGTTTTGTTTTGCGTAGCACCAAAAAATCGACAGGGATTATCCCCGCCGACGCACTGTACTTCAACCCAAAAAGTATTGTAAAACATTTAAAATACATATATAATCAGAAATAGCCAACAAGTATAAAGCAAGTGGGATTATGCTGATCGCAAGAGACATCACCCAATTGGTAGGACGGACACCCCTAGTCCAACTGAATCGAATCCCAGTAGCAGAGGGAGTAAAAGCCCGCATCGTCGTCAAACTGGAAAGTATGAACCCCGCCGCCTCGGTTAAGGATCGCATTGGTGTCAGTATGGTGGAGGACGCGGAAGCCGCCGGACTAATTCACCCCGATAAAACAATTCTGGTGGAACCCACTTCCGGCAATACCGGCATCGCCCTGGCCATGGTGGCGGCGGCCAAAGGCTATCGCTTAGTCCTGACTATGCCCGAAACCATGAGTTTAGAACGACGGGCAATGTTAAAAGCTTACGGGGCGCAATTAGAATTAACCCCGGGTAGCCAAGGCATGGAAGGAGCGATCGCCCGGGCCGAGGAAATAGTCGAAAACACCCCCAACGCCTATAGTTTGCAACAGTTCCGCAACCCAGCCAACCCGAAAATTCACCGAGAAACCACCGCCGAAGAAATCTGGGCCGATACCGACGGACTGGTAGATATCGTTATTGGTGGCGTGGGAACCGGGGGAACCATTACCGGTATTGCCGAAACCATTAAACCCCGTCGTCCCCAATTTCAAGCGATCGCAGTTGAACCCTCTAATAGTCCCGTCTTATCGGGAGGACAACCGGGACCACACAAAATCCAAGGCATCGGGGCCGGTTTTATCCCGGCAATTTTCCGACCGGAATTAATCGATGAGGTGATTATCGTCGATGATACGGAGGCTTTCGCCTACGCGCGACGGTTAGCTCGTCAGGAGGGACTACTATCGGGCATCTCGGCCGGGGCCGCTTTATGGGCGGCGATTCAGGTGGGAAAAAGACCCGAAAACGAAGATAAATTAATCGTCATGATTCAGCCTAGTTTCGGGGAACGTTACCTCAGCACGGCCCTGTTTAAAGACCTCGAAGATATCGACTAATAGGACAATAAATTGATGGAATTTGCAACGAGGGCGATTCATGGGGCGGTAACGATTCCCATTTATTCCACTTCCACCTATAACACCGGCTTTACTAGGATTATCGATTGGGATCGAGAATAGGAACGATTTAAAGCGGGATCTGGAAAAGGCCTTGATTGGTTAGGCAAAGTTTTTATCTCATTTGTTAGGTTAAGCAATGTTTTTTGACTCGGAAGATTGGCAAACGATTATTTTTCGGCTGAGTATGGCTATGGCCGTCGGCTGTCTGATTGGTTATAACCGACAGCGAGGCGGTCGTCCTGCTGGATTGAGAACTTTTATCATCGTTAGTCTCGGAGCTGCCATGTTCGTGATGATTCCCCTACAAGCGGAGGGAGATGTGGGTTATGCGTCTTCTAATGCTCTCAGTCGCACTATTCAAGGGGTCGCTTCTGGTGTCGGTTTTTTAGGGGCGGGAATCATCTTACAACAGTCCCATCGGGAACTAAATAAGGTACAAGTGAAAGGTTTGACTTCGGCGGCGACTATCTGGTTAGCGGCAGGATTAGGGGCCGCTTCTGGTTGCGGTTTATGGCAGATGGTTCTGGTGGGAACTCTATTCACTCTCTGCACTTTAAGTGGCATTAAACGACTGAATAAAAAACAACCTTTAGCCAAATATATTAAAGGTCGGAAGAAAATATCTCGGATCAATCAAGAAATAGACTCATCGGATAATTCAGCATCTCATTAATAAAAAAAACGATAAAAATTATTTTTTTTATTAGGAGACTAAAAGCTTTTCTGTAATGGCTTTTGGCTCAAAAAACTTATATTTTTATTTGCAATTTATTAAACAAAAATATAATAAATTTTTTATAAAATTTTCTGTGTATAAACAAAATAGAAATATTTTATATGATAGCATTTAGAGAGAGTAACTAATTTTTCTAAACAGGAGAAAATTAAATCATGTTCAACCGAACTAAGAGCTTTCAAAGCCTCAAAAATCAAGTTTTCCGGCTGCTGATTTTCCTCTTAACTGTCACTTTGCTCCTAGGAGGAAGAGGAAATGCGATCGCCTTGCCGCAACTCCCCGAACCGTTGGCCGTCATTGACCGTACAACGGCAACGGGTGGCACTGTGGTGGAACCGGTCAAGAAAAAAAAATGAGGTTTCTGTCCCAAAAATTCTGGAAGATGCCCAAATTGCCTATGAAAAAGCCATCCAAGCGACAAAATCGGCTATCGATGACCTAAATGCTCAACTGGCCGCTCCTTCTCTCGACAAGAAGATTATCGAAGCTCAACAGGACAACCTAGAGGACTTAGCGGATAATCTTGACGATCTG
Source organism: Microcystis sp. LEGE 00066 (assembly GCF_015207925.1). Lineage (NCBI taxonomy): Bacteria > Bacillati > Cyanobacteriota > Cyanophyceae > Chroococcales > Microcystaceae > Microcystis > Microcystis sp. LEGE 00066. Next base: position 14,976 of record NZ_JADEVX010000095.1, read on the forward strand.
GGGGAAAAAGTGAGCAAATTAGGGAAAAAATTGACTAAATCTGGGGCTAAACTCAGTGAAAACCTGCAAAACAACCTTATTACCCTAGAAAATAGCCTTGTTAATACCTCCGAGACGATCGATATCTTAGCCGACGACACCGAACGACTCAAAGACAATGCTTCCCCTTTCCTGAAAACTCGCGTAGAAAAAACCATCGACGCGGTTAAACAGACTCTACAAGAAAGCGATCGAGCTTGGCAAGAACTGATCTCCTCGGCCACCACGGAACTGGAGAAGACTAACACCCCGAAATAAATAGGGCTTGCAAGGGCATAAAATCAGTTTTTTTTGGGGTAATTATCGTTTTTACCCCAAAATTATCAAAAAAACCTTAACTCGTCTAAAAAGCCTCTTTTTCGAGGACATTGTGCTTTTGACTAGCTAAGTACCTCATCAAAATTAATTACCAATCATGACGCTTACCTATCAACCATCAACCCCCCATCGCTGGCACTTTGATAATCGGGCAATTTTGCCCCTGAGAAACCCTAATTTCTGGAAAATCGAGAGTGGAGTCGTGAAAACCTCCACCTGGTTAGAAGATGGAACCCTGATCGTCTTGGGATTGTGGGGACCTGGCAATTTTGTTGGCAAAACCCTAGAGAGAGTCAATCCCTATCAAGTTGAGTGCATCACTCCTGTACAAGCAGTTTCCTTTTCCACAGTTGAGAGTTATCAAATGGCAGAAATTCTGCTGTCTCATCTTCAGCAAGCACAAGAACTAAGTATTATTCGTAGCTACAAACGTACTGATGTTATGGTCTTGAAATTACTGTCATGGTTAGGCAATCAATTTGGTAAACAAACCGGTACCGGACAATTAATTGATGTGCGTCTAACTCATCAGGATATCGCTGACTTATTAGGAACCACCAGAGTCACAATTACCCGCGCACTTAATCATCTTGAACAACAGGGGGCCGTGGAACGTCTTCCTGTCCATCGTCTTCTTTTACGAGAGGAGGAAATCTGGCACTACGAGATTTAGAATGGGAAGGATTATCTCTTTTTTCAATCTATGAATTGGTTAGTAGCCCTTTTAATTACTAGCGTGACGAGTTTTGTGGCCACAAATCTCGATGATCTGATGGTGCTAATGTTGTTTTTCTCGCGACTTAATGCTAATTTTCGACCTCGACACCTGATTATCGGTCAATACCTTGGTTTTACCCTGATTCTTCTAGCTAGTTCCCTCGGTTTACTATTTGGGTTACTGGTTTCTAAAGAATGGATTGGTCTATTAGGATTTATTCCTTTAATTATCGGCATTAAACAACTTTTGTCAAGGGAAAATGAGGATTATATTCAAGAAGTAAGAGAAGATGTTAATTATTCTAAAAATCGCTCCTTTATTCCTCGTTTTCCCTCCCAAACCTATTACGTTGCTGCCGTGACTGTGGCTAATGGCGGTGATAATATTGGTATCTATACCTCTCTTTTTGCCAATAATTCCCCGATGCACGTCTTAATTATCATGATAATTTTTTATCTCATGATGGGGTTCTGGTGCGTCCTAGCCTATTTTTTGATTACCCATCCCAGGATAGCTAAAGTGGTTACAAACTACGGACATAAAATTAGTCCTTTTATCTACATTTTTCTAGGGATTTATATCTTAATTGACAGCCGATCCTATCGTTTATTTTTAATGTCTTAACCAAGAATGACCAAAAATTATCTTTCAGCTAGACCAAGTAGGCTCTTCGTTACTCTTTATGCTAAATCAACAGACAAGATGCCAAGATAACATACTTCTAACCCAAAAATTCCGAAAGTTTCTAAAGCCATAGCCTCTTCTTTTTATTAGTTTAAGTTTATTGTTGATTCCCTCGACCACCCCATTCGTTGTCCTTCGCTCGAAATAACTAATTATTTCTCCAAACCAGTTTCGGATTGTTTGACAACTCTTAGTAAAAACACTGGAGGATTTTGCCAACCATTCCGAGATGGATAGCATTCCCTCT
>NZ_JADEVX010000317.1:0-2582 GCF_015207925.1 Microcystis sp. LEGE 00066
TCCTGTAAATATAGGAATCGTCGTCGCAGATCTAGTTTAAGAGTTAACTGGTTAGCGGCTATTTATAACTGTGAGTTAGGGATAGGTATAGCAGCTTCTTAAAAGTTGCCTAAAGATTAATCAAGTCAAGGAGAATTTATTCTCAATTTTTATAATTGAGATAGTTTGTGCCGCTTAAATAAAGAGGTTTTGATAACCAAATTAAAGCAGCTCTAAAGAGTTTTGAGTTAAAAGTTAAACTTCAAGTTTTCATTCAGGACGAATGTACTGATTAACTATTTTTTTTGGGAAAATTAGTTAACCCATCATTATAACATATAATTAATTTGCAAGAGTTCTAATAGTGATAATCGTTATCATTCTAAGTGTCGGCGCGGCGGTTCTTGGGTCAACTACCCTAATGGCTGTCGTTCTGCCATCCGTCTCGTATATCGCAGGTACTACCCCGGCAACGATGGCGTCGACATCGGTTTTCGGGTGGTGAGCGGTACTGGGAGGACTCTGTAACCCTTATTTTCTTTTTACCCTTTTTTACTTTTTTCAATTTTTCTCTTTTTCCCGCCGCTAGGCGGGTCGATTTTTTTTGAAAAAATTGAGCTTGTAGGGTGTGTTAGGCGCGTATTTAAAGGGGATTTGTTAATAATTAAACTAAGTAGTCGCGCAAAATTGATTTCTTGGTTAGGATAGGCACTCATGCAATAGGCAATAGGCAATAGGCAAAAGTTTTATCGAAATGTGTAATTAATTTTGCTTAGGTACTTATGATCGCGCCGTAACGCACCATCTTAATAAAATGGGTGCGTTAGTGATAGCGTAACGCACCCTACAAGAGCCGCTGTTAATCGGTTGATCGCAATTTAATTGATGCCCGTAATATGTTGTAAAATCGTATCTAATTTTTGGTTAATCTCATCACGAAACTCTTCAAAATTCGATTGAAGCCGATCAACTTTATCTTCAAGATGATCAATTTCCTCATAGATCCGATCAAAACTCCGGTTTAGCTCTCTTCCTGTCACTTGGGTATCTTCCAGACGCTCTAGGCGCCGATTAAGACTCCTCAATTGACGCTCCACTTCATAATTTTTATCGTTCGGTTCCTGAGCTTGTGCCATAGGGAAAATCGTTGAATGAGAATATCTTAACTCAATTATATGTTAACTATTGACTAAATAAAAGATTCTACTTCTCTTAAATCAGCTTGTAGGGTGCGTGTTTGCGCGTATTTAAAGGAGATTTGTTAATAATTAAACTATGATCGCGCCGTAACGCACCATCTCAGGAAAATTGGTGCGTTATGCTATTACTAACGCACCCTACAAGAGCCGCTACTGTGTCCTCGCTATGTAATTTATCGTCCGTTAGGCGCTCGACTAACATAGAATACATTCTATGTTTTAGATGCTAGGGTTGGGAGAGGGAAGAATTAAGAATTGTCAATTGAACGCCATTATCTCTTTCATAAACCATCACAACTGGAAAGGTTAATTTAGTTTCTTTTTTTGGTAACGCTGGGAAAATATAGGAATAACCATTGCCTTTGAGCAACAGTCGCCAAATTCTCGGTTTATCAGGGTTACTAATATCGTTAAGTTCGTTATCTAATAAACGTTTGTAGGATTGAAGATCGCCGATAATCCTAAAATTAGGTAGGTTAGTTTTTGTGGAACGACTTTCTAAAGGATTATTAAGTTTTCGTCCTAAACTGGCATCTTGAGGCATAACAATCGTGACAATCGGTAAAGAAGAAGTTTCATTAACAGCATCTTTCCAAGCATCGTCTTTTGCTTGCCAGGTTGCCAGCCAAAAAAGAGCCATCAGTACAAAAATAACGATAATAAATTCGTTCAATAGGGATGATAAAAAATTAACGATCTTAGCTTGGGATTTACTCAAAGCAATCGGTAATCTTTTCAGATATTTTATCAGCCATCTTTGTCCGGCAAAGGTGATGACAGTAGCACCTATAATCACCAATAAAAATAGGATTTTTCTAGGAATTGCCCAAAGGTCTCCAAAAAATGTTTGAAAAGCGGCAAAATAAAAGGATTCGTTAGGAAGACTCAGAGTCGTAACTTCGAGATGAAAAAAGCTAAAGTATGCCCAGCGATAAATCCAGCCGGTAAAGTAAAGAGCAGCGGCTAATAAAACCAATACACTAATTAGTTTACCGAGAGGATTAAATTCTGAGGAATTGTCGGGATCAGTCATGACAAACTGTTTAGGATGATTCGAGTGAAAAAGGAGATGTTAAAATTCTATCATCTCTTATTTATTTCGATATTGAGGGGTTAATCGGATGATGAAAGCTATTTTGCGGGGGAGTATTTTCTCTTTGCTGTTGCTGGGAGTAGCAAGCGATAGGCGGTTAGAATGGCTTCAGGGTTCTGTCCGCAGTCAGGAAACGGCGTTATACTTTGCACGGTTATAACTTGCATTTTTTACTCAAAGACAACGCCAATTCAAAAATGAAACGCATCAACCTCAAGAGTTGACAAAGAAAGGCTCATCAGGTACTGTCTGATCATTAACAAAAACAAATCAGACCCAAAAACGAAGCTCCCAACATCTTAACATAGAAC
>NZ_JADEVX010000096.1:0-16806 GCF_015207925.1 Microcystis sp. LEGE 00066
ACTCCTGAATACTGACTCCTGCCGACGGCCCCCTGCCTTCGTTAAGGGTCAAATTGATCGTCTGAATAACAGCGAGAAAAATGACCCATTTCTAGATTTATCGGCGACTTTTCTCGGCTCTTATTTCTCTACTTCTTCATATTTTTTCAAAAAGAGAGCTAATTTTTCTTTAGTGGCGACGGGAACAGAATCTAGACGGGTAAGAATGGCATATTTAAGGGCAGAATGAGCGGCAGAAACGGGGGGATTAGCTGCCAAACGGCGCACCGTTTCTTGGATAACTTTTTGGGCATTAATAGCGTTATGGTGGAGATTTTTGATCACCATTTCCACAGTGACATGATCGTGATCGGGATGCCAACAATCGTAATCGGTAACTAGGGCTAAGGTAGCGTAGGCAATTTCTGCTTCTCGGGCTAATTTTGCCTCGGTTAAATTGGTCATACCGATCACGGTTGCCCCCCAACTTCTATAGAGATTTGATTCCGCTTTAGTAGAAAAAGCCGGCCCCTCCATACAGAGATATGTACCGCCGCGATGTAGGGTAACTTCTGGTAGGTTTAAACTAGCGACGGCATCCCCTAAAATGTTGGCTAATTGGGGACAAATGGGATCACCAAAGGCCACGTGGGCAACAATTCCTTCTCCAAAAAAAGTCGCTATTCTCTCTTTAGTTCTGTCAATAAATTGATCGGGAATAACTAAATCTAGGGGTTTAACTTCGGCTTTGAGGGAACCAACGGCCGAAGCGGAAATAATATATTCAACCCCTAATTGTTTGAGAGCGTGAATATTAGCTCGAAAGGGTAATTCCGTCGGTAAAAAATGGTGACCTCTGCCATGACGCGCTAAAAAGGCCACTTCTGTTCCCTCTAAAGTACCGAGAATTAAAGCATCGGAAGGAGAACCAAAAGGAGTATCGAGGGATACTTCCCGCACATCCTTGAGGGCATCCATTTTATACAAACCACTGCCGCCAATGATGCCAATTTTTACCGTCGTCATAGTCTTGGACAGAATTAGTTATTGTTGCCTTGATGTTACCACAATTGAGCGATCGAACTATGATAATTTTTCTGTCAAGACCCTACTTTTTCTTTTTCTTGCCTTTGAGAGAACCATTAATCAAACCATTAAAGCCATAAATTTCTTCAGTTCCCGCAATGGCAACTAATTCCACCTCTTTCGTGTCTCCCGGTTCAAATCTAACGGATGTACCTGCGGGAATATTCAGATGGGTTCCTTTGGTTAATTCGCGCTGGAACTCCAGGGCCTGGTTAACTTCATAAAAATGATAGTGGGAACCCACTTGAATCGGTCGATCGCCTGTATTAGCCACAGAAATACGCAGGGTGTCGCGACCGACATTAATCTCGATCGCTCCGGATGGTGTGATAATTTCTCCCGGAATCATAACTGCTAAAAATCTCCTGTTAGTGAATGGGATTGTGAACGGTAACTAATTTAGTACCATCGGGAAAAGTCGCTTCGATCTGCACTTCTGTAATCATTTCCGGGATGCCTTCCATTACCTCCTCGCGAGTTAACAAAGTGGTGCCGTAACTCATCAATTCAGCGACGCTACGACCTTCCCTCGCACCTTCGAGGATGGCGGCGCTAATATAGGCGATCGCTTCGGGATAATTTAACTTGATACCACGGTTTTTGCGTCTTTCGGCGAGCAGTGCCGCCGTGAAAATGAGTAATTTATCTTTTTCTTGGGGCGAAAGTTGCATAGATGAGCCTTTTTTTCACACAGATGCCTAGGGTTATTGTAGTTCTTGACCGGATAGTTGTAGCGATCGAGTTGTGAAATTTTATTTACTTAGCCCCGATTATTGATGAAGATTTGGGAAGATACTTAAAAGTCTTGCGTCGTTCAAAACCTTGCGTCTTCATCGGCCCGCGTCCTGTAGGGGCGAAGCATTCGGCCAATAACCTATCGGTGAAACCGTAGATTTTCTAGTCACCAGTAACCAGAAAACGGGTTTCTCCGAGAAACCCGTTTTCTAGGTGACTTAGAAGGATAACTTAGACACTTAAACAAAGAAATTACCCACTGTAATGTTCCCTAAATCTGGTAAAGTACCAGTAAATCCGGTGATATTTATTAATAAATCACTGCTGGATTGGAAGCCAGCCGTGCTATCATTAATAACGAGGTAAGTTCCGGCTATTGCACCGGTTGTTACCTGCACTAAGGCGGCACTATTAACCCCTAATCCTTGATTACCTGTAATCGCTCCATTAGCATCAGTAAATACCTGATTGATTAAATTCTGTAAAGTGGTGACAGTGCTATTAGCAGCACGACTGAAATTGCTAGGCGCACTGATAGCGTTTCCAGCTTGAGTTAATAAGTCGATTTTATCACTATTGATGGCAAAATCTGTGATACGATCGCTTGTTGATATGGTAGATTGACCAAATTGGAAGATGAAAGTATCTGCACCTAAACCACCGGTTAAGGTATCGATTCCAGCACGTCCATTGATTTGATTATTGCCACTATTTCCGGTGATTTTATTGTTACCGGCGTTACCTGTACCGTTAATATTTGCGCTTCCTGTTAGGGTCAGATTTTCCACATTAGCGGGTAGGGTAGTGGTGACATTAGCGGTTAAGGTGTCGCTGATGGTGACAATTCCCTTGTTATTGGTAAGAGTTGCATTGACGGGATTACTGAGGTTAATGGCAAAAGTTTCGTTTGCCTCATTAAGGTTATCATTGAGGATGGGAATGCTAATAGTAGCAGTGGAAGTATTAGGTGCAATGGTGATAGTTCCAGTTTTGCTAGTGTAATCTACATTGGCGGTAGCGTTAATGGGTGCAGTGGTATAGTTGAAGGTAATTGGTTGTGGATTGGGATTATCAACTGTGACGGTGAGGATGGCATTACTATTTTGACCTTCGACAACGGTAATATTATTGATGGAGAGTTTGGAGAAATCGTCATTAGTAATTGTCCCCGTCACTGCGGTGGCCGTACCTATTGTATAACCGGTCCCGGTCGCGAGGGTTAAAGCGACGGTTTCATTGTTTTCAACAATAGTGTCAGCAGTGGGGTCAATTGTGACTTTAGCAGTGGTTGAATTAGCAGCAAAGGTGACTGTATTGTTAGTCCCGGTACGAGTGTAGTCGGTATTTAAAGTCGCTGTCCCTCCGAGGGTGTAATTGACTGTTAAAGGATTGGTTGTTACTCCTGTACGAGTGAAGGTATAAACCAGATTTGTTGTCCCGTCTTCGGTGACGCTTGCGGGAGCAACTGCTAGGGTGACACTGGTATCATCATTAGTAATTGTTCCCGTCACTGGAGTGGTGGTCCCTACGGTATAACCTGTCCCGGTCGCGAGGGTTAAAATAACAGTTTCGTTACTTTCTACTATTGTGTCAGCAGTGGGGTTAACTGTTACCGTCGCAGTGGATGAACCAGCAGCAAAAGTGACTGTATTGGTAGTCCCTGTACGAGTGTAATCAGTATTAAGAGTAGCTGTACCCCCGACTGTATAGTTAACCGTTAAAGCATTAGTGGTTACTCCGCTACGGGTGAAGGTATAGGCCATATTAGCTGTCCCGTCTTCACTAACACTGCTGGGAGAAATAGAAAGAGTAACAGTTTGTGGACTGGTAAACTCACTCACATCAATAATCTTTAAACCACCATCCCCATCAGCTAGATATGCATACTTATCGACTATTTGTACACCTAAAGGAGTGCCAGAAGTATCATAATTACCCTTGAGAGTGGGGTTTGTTGGGTTGCTGATGTCGATAATTTGCAGTCCTGAATCCGAATCAGCGACATAATACCAAATTTCTAAATCCATGACAGACATCCACGCTCGAATGCTTGCCAAGCTTGCATTCGTTGTGACGCAAATAAAGAAAAATGGTATAAGCATATTTACCGACTATTTGTACACCTACAGCATAGCCAGAAGTATTATAATTACCCTTGAGAGTGGGGTTGGTCGGATTGCTGATGTCGATGATTTGCAGTCCTGAATCCCAATCAGCTAGATAGGCATAGTTTCCGACTATTTGTACATCAAAAGCATAGCCAGAAGTATTATCATAATTCCCCTTGAAAATCGGGTTACTGGGATTACTAATATCAATAATCTCCAGAGTGTCCCCCACAGCATAAGCATAGTTACCGACTATTGTTACCGCATTGGCATTGCTTAATCTATCCCATACTCCTACTAATGTGGGTGCAAATACTCCGGGATAAGTGTTGAGTATATCCGGCTGAAAAACCCCAGATGTCTGCAAATCCGACAAATCTAAGGTTTCAATAAAGGTTTGATTCTCTCCCTTTATCGCCGGGAAACGGGAAACTCACCTCTAACTCCCAACTTCCTCCTAAGGCTGCATTTCCTACCCGTCCGCTGGAAGCCGCTATTTTTGCCCCAGTAATTTGGGATAATTTATTAATAAACTCTGTCCCGGCATCTCCCGCCGCGACCTGACAACCGTACAGTAGAATACGATTAATCTTTGCCCAATTCTGTAACTGTTGGCGGTAATCGTAAATATTTGTTAAATTGAGTTGACAATTCCCTAAATATAAGCATCCCGGCGCACCATGGGAAACCAGGTGAATGGTGGTAATCTGGGGATTTTGTTGTAAAAAAGCGGATATTTGTTCGATTCCGTCTTGATTGGGAGAGAGAATAACGGTGGCGACTTCTGGAATTACTCCAGCTTGGAGACTTTGATAATCGGTAACACCAGCATCGAGGAAAACTACGGTAGCGGTTAAACGCTGATTTCTCGCACTATCCACCTGATTAGCTTGACTCAAGCCATTAGATTGAGCAAAATTGAACAAAACATCGTCAACAGCAGGAAAGCTCGGCAAGAGGGTAGAAGTCATGACATTAACCGCAAAGGATGACTTCGACTATTTTATGTAAAGAATCCCGAATTTTTCAAGGTTTCTATAACAAAAATTTACAGAAAACGGGTTTCTCAAAGAAACCCGTTTTCTAAAGAAGTTCTAGGATTGGATTTTTGCCAAAGACTGCTTAAATTCTGCGAGAGAATTAGCGGTAGCTGCTAATTTTAGTAGCTCTTCTAAGATAGTAGGGTTAGTGATTTTGCCGATTATCTCTTCAATTTCTGAAGAAATTTGTCCAAACCGCACAGTTAAAACTGTTTTTATGGCATCGCGGCTTTTTTCTAGCACCCCAATTTCCTTACCGCGTTCTATTCCTCGTAACTCCATATTACTTACTAAAGGCATGGTTCTTTCCTCCTCAAATTGTTTGATTTTACTCTCTAAACTTGACTGCAATTCAGGGGATAAAGTCATCATATTGTCGATGATTTCAAACAGTTTAATTATCTGTTCTCTCTCGGACTCCTTTTCATATAATCCCCTGATTAACTTCCACTTCCACTGTTCCTGTTGTGGCAGCTTCCCAGTAGTCGCTTTTGTTTTCAGGTGTGCCATGACTATTATAGCAAAGGGATTGCTACTTGCTTCCAATTAGTCACTGATAACTGATAACTGGTAACTGATAACTGAATAGAGTTTGTCAGCGAAACGTTTTTTTGTCTTTGCTGAAGCGGTAATTCGTTTGAGTTCTTTTTCTAGGGATTCGGGAATTTTTGTCCAATCAATCAATTGGTGAACTTCAGGAAAAAAGAAGTATAAAAACGCTTCAAAATACTCGCTTAATGCTTCTTTCCAGGGTTCATCATAATTGGCGGTTGGTTGGTTCATGGCAAGTCGCTACCAATTGGAAAGTTAGGCACTCATCTAAATCTATTATTCCCCATAAATATCAGAAATGCCACTTGTCGTCACAAAACTTCCCATTAGAGCAACCTATAGTCATTTCAATTAAGATTGAGAATATCAATCCCATAGTTCCTAAAGATTTTGTCGGTCTAGACTGTATCATACTTATCTGAAATGACTATAGGTCATCGTTTTCAGACTTAATCGACAAATAGTGCCAATTCAAAGTAGTATCTGGAATTTTCTAGTTAACCTTTTAGGGAGTCTCATTGCTTACACTTATCATCCTATTAAGCCTTCTCTGGATTTAGAGGCAAAAGACTTCCCTGCTCTACCTTCTGCCCTTTTTTAACTTCATCGAACTCACATTTTTTACCTGTCAGCTTTCAGCGACATTCAGCAAAACCTAGGTAAAAAAATTAATTTTTTCAATCAACAATCTCGAATTCTATTGACTGCTCTTGGACAAAATTATAGGTAAAATGATCGATAATATTAGTATCGCTCAATTCGAGATTATAAAAATTGATCTCTGGTTGATCAAAAAGTGGTCCAGCGTGCCAAGTTCCCACCTCTAATTTAATAAAACAGTCTCCGGGGATGCGAAAAACCTTTAATTTTTCTAAATCTGGTTGAGGATGAGGACTAGGGGGAGCCACTCCTAAAAACCACTCTTGTCCCCCCAAAGAACCAAGACATTGGGTACATTGACTATGACGAGTAATTCGCTTAAATTTACGTCCGCGAGTCTGTAAACGCATAATATAAAAACGTGGCACACCATTTTTTAAATGCAGTTGTGCATCGCTTTCATCAAACAGTTTCCCGTCATGACTAGAGGTGATTAATTGACCGTAGGGACGGAAACTCTCGGCGGTAATTAGTTGCGCTGACAGGGGACGAACGGTAATCGAATTACTCATAAAAATTACTGCTGACTAACAGTTATAGCTGTACCATCTCGGAGAGAAAGAATATTATTAATAGCAATTCTTTCCCCGGCATTTACTCCAGAAATAACCTGATAAGCTTGCCCTTGAATCGTGCCGACTTGAATTGGTTTTTGTCTGACCACTAAACGCTCCTTGGCATTTTCTTGACCTTCTTTAGCCTTTTCTTTTTCGGCCACAAAAACAAAATTTTGCGCTCCGATGCTAGTCACTGCCGTGGTGGGAACTAATACCCCCGGTTTTTGATCCCAAATTAACCGCGTCCGCACATATTGGTTATTGCGAAGACTGCCATCATTAGTAAAGGCAAATTTCACTAAAACCGATTGGGTAGCTTGGGAAACGGTGGGGGAAATAAAAGTTACTTGACCGCGAACCCCCGGGCTGCCATCGGGATTAATAATTTCCACGGGCAACCCGACGCGCAGACGCGGTTGTAATTCCACGGGAATCTGCACATTTAGTTCCAAAGTTTTATTATTAGTCAACGAGGTTAATTCTTCACCCAGGGAGATAATATCGCCGACTTTTCTTTGATTAAAATCGCCGACAAAACCATCAATCGGGGCGGTAATGGTGTTAAAAACTAAATTCTGACGCGTCGCCCCTAATTGTCCCTCAGCGCTGGCTACTGCCGCTTGACGACTGTTCACTGTTGCCGCCGCCGCCGCCACCTGTTGCCCTGAGGCTAATTCGTTTTGAATAGCGATATTTAATGCTTCTTTGTTTGCCTGTAGGGTAGCTCTAGCCGCCGTCACCTGTTGACGGGCCGCATCACGATTTTGAGACCGGGCCTCTACTTCTGCCTTGGCGGCCTGAATGTCGCGGCGGCGATCATCTAAGTCCTGTTGGGGCTGTGCGCCTTGTTTAACCAGAAATTCGGCTCTTGTTAGGTTTTTTTCCGCCAAATCTAAATTAGCTCTCGCTCTCTGTAAATCGGCTTCGGCGGCGCTCAAGGTGGCGATCTGACTTTTAACATTGGCTTCAGCATTGGCCACATTTGCCCGATTCTGGGCAATTTGGGCTTTATTTGCCCTCGCTTGCGCTTGTCTTTGCCTTAAATCCGCCTCAGACGCATTCAGGTTCGCTTTGGCCGAATTTACCTGGCCGATGCTGGCGTTTACCTGTTGCTGTTGTTGTTCGGGATCTAATTCGGCGATTTTTTGTCCCTGAGTTACCTGATCGCCAGATTTAACGAAAATAGAGCGAATCCGACCAGTAATCTGAGGAGAGACGCTAACACGCTGTTGGGCGATCAAAGTACCGACAAATTCGCTACTTTGCACTAATTTGTCGGTGCCGAGGGTTTGCAGTTTGACGGGAACAGCCGCCGGTCCGGTGGCCTGGGGGCCCTGGGGGGCGCAACCAGTGACAATTAGGGAAACGGCGATCGACGAACCGATCGCTCTCGATACGTTAACGGATCGTTTAATCATTGTTAAATTTAGGGAGTTTTGGCAGAAAAAGTGCTAGTAAATCGGAAAAAAAGGGAAGGTGAGGAGAGAAGCTTTTCCTTAAATTTTACTCTACAGAATTGATCGCCGTGATTATTAAACCTCTGGCATAATTAATTTTTGAGGGTTCAAAAACGGCAAAAATAAGGATTAAATTGCATAAAATCCGTAAATAGACTATTTAATTGATTATTGTTCATTCTTAATTCTCCTGACTACTGACTACTGACTACTGACTCCTAACCCTAACAACAATTTTTGATTTTTACAAGAGGTCTATTGTTTGCTCTGCCCTAAGCCAACAATATTACAGGTGACTAATCTTTGGGCGAGGGTGGTGTATTCTAGACGACCACCGGCGATCTGATATTCGTCCCGGGGCGCCGGTAGATGACCGACGGGAGCATTGAGGGTATAGTTAAGATTTTCTTTAAAAATAATCCAATCACCATCTTTACGCCAACCGATTCGATCGCCAAAAGTTTGAAAATTTTCGATCGCCACTAAGCGCCCCGGTCGATTACCTGTCTCGATAAAAATACGAAATTGGGTACTGAAACTAAAACGACCCCCGGAAGCTTCTTTCCAGAGTTGATCCATCTTTTGCAGATCCCAACAGGCCAATTTTTGCAGGTCTTCCATGGTAAACCAGCCCTGTAATTCCCGTCCGGTCGCTTTCAGTATTAAATTACGGGTTTCATCGTTAGCTTGTCGCCAATTTTGTTGAGCGAGGAAATTTTGCAGGCGAGTGTAATTAATGCCCGTGGTCGGTGATACCATTTCCCCAGAGGTGGCAGTCTGGGCAACGATCGCCGGCAAGGGATTGAGAAATAAAGCGATCGCGAGAGTGACCTGACACAAGGAAAAATTAATTCTCATAAACCCTATTTATTAACTTGATGCAAAGAAATCCTACAATAGCATAGACGAAATTTGCCGTTTTTACCGCCTCCTCAACTCCTATGGCTTTCACTTGGATCCGACACCACATTTTGGGATTGCAAGACTGGCAACCGGAAGAATACCAAACCCTGCTACAAACGGCCTCTAGTTTTCGTGAAGTTCTTTCCCGACGTACCAAGAAAGTGCCGGCCCTACAGGGACAAGTGGTGACAAATCTTTTTTTTGAACCTTCCACCCGCACCCGTAGTAGTTTTGAACTAGCGGCGAAACGTCTTTCGGCCGATGTTCTTAATTTTGCCCCGGGTAGTTCCAGTTTGACTAAGGGGGAAACGATTCTTGATACCGCTTTAACCTATGTGGCCATGGGTACGGATATTTTTGTTATCCGACATCAACAGTCGGGGGTTCCCGATTTAATTGCCGCAGAAATGGATCGTTTGCAGTCGGGGGTGAGTATTCTTAATGCTGGGGACGGTCAACACGAACACCCCTCCCAGGGACTTTTAGACCTGTTTACGATCTGTTGTCTGTTAGATGAGGAAAATCCCCGTTTAGAACTGTTAGAGGGCAAAAAAATCGCTATTGTTGGGGATATACTCCATTCTCGTGTCGCTCGTTCCAATATCTGGAGTTTAACCACGGCGGGGGCGGAAGTACATTTGTCCGCACCCCCCACCCTACTGCCGAAATATTTTGGGGAATTGTGCGACCGCCTATTTCTCCACTGGGATTTAGAACCAGCTTTAGAAAAGGCCGATTTTGTGATGACCCTGCGACTGCAAAAAGAACGAATGACTGCCAATCTTTTGCCCAGTTTACGGGAATATCATCAAAGTTTTGGCATTACTCGTCCTCGTTTGCAATCCTGTCAACTGGGGGTGAAGGTACTTCATCCAGGTCCTGTGAATCGGGGAGTGGAAATTAGTTCCGATTTAATGGACGATCCCGATTTTAGTCTGATTTCCCAACAAGTTACCAGTGGTGTCGCTGTCAGAATGGCTTTATTATACCTGATCGGTAATCTTCGCGGCGACCAGTAAAAGCTTCTCAGGGATTTGCTCTTTTAGTCTGGTTTCATTGAAACAATCCTAAAGTTTCTATCAAGATAAATATCATACTTTCTTCCTCCCTCACACACAGCATCTTCTGCTTCAAATAGGTTAGTCTCAACATCAAATTTCATCGCTTTAGGATTCCTACAACCCTGTTTTAACAAAGCAGCGGTCAACCGTGATTTCTCTTCTGGGGTCAAAGCTCGATAATCACTGCTATTAGCTTGACCTGCATAGATTGACATCCCCATAATACTAAGGGATAGTAAGCTTATGATCGATTTGGTCTTCATTTTTTTAACTTCCTGAATACAATAAAAACATCACTCCAAGGGTTTTAAACCCAAATTTTCGGTAATTAGTTCGGCACGATTACCGATCAACTATATCTTAGGGGAAGCATACCTAGATTGCAATAAGTATAAATACTCAAGCTATCCCTGGGGCTTTTCTAGAAACTTTGACCGATACCGAATTCCGTTCTCAAGGGAAGGGTATAACCCACATTCCGCACCCTAGTCGTTGAAATCAAAAGTTGCTCTAGCCCTTGTATAGTAAGACTTTTAGCGATTACTAAGAATTATGAAGTGTCACACTCTAGTCAGCGATCGCCAGCTTAATGAGAGTTTATCTCAATAATTTGGTATCAGAGCTATCAGATTTTTAGGGCTAATTGTGCATCTGCTAGACAAACAAATTAGCCTGTAATTCAGAGCCAGCAATCGTTTTGACGATTTGGATAAAATTTTCAATGTGACACTTTAGGGTGCGGAATGTGGGGTATAATTAAACTAAGAAATCAACATTTTCAGCTAAAGCCATGCAATTAGCCTTAGAACAAATTATCGTCAATCCCGGTCAACAGTTACTTTTAAAAGAGCTTAACTGGCAAAAATTTGAGACAATATTATCAGAATTAGGAGAAAGTCGTGCTTCTCGGTTATCCTACAGTAACGGAATATTAGAAATTATGGTACCTTTACCCGAACATGAAAAAGATAAAGAAATCATTAGTTATATGGTTCAGTTTTTGTTAGAAGCACTCAATATTGATTTTGAACCGTTAGGATCAACAACATTTAAAAACGAGCGGATGAATCAAGCGGTTGAACCTGATGCCTGTTTTTATATTAAAAACTATCAAGCCGTTATTGGCAAAAATAGACTTAATTTAGAAAGTGATCCCCCCCCCGATTTAGTCCTAGAAATTGATATTACTTCCCGTACTTATTTAGATAATTATCGACAGTTAGGTGTTCCCGAACTGTGGCGTTATACTCAAAGTGGCCTACAGATTAATTTATTACAAGAAGGAGAATATATTGAGTCTTTAAGCAGTCCCAATTTTCCTCAGATTCCGATTATTGAATTAATTAATCAATTTGTTAAACAAAGTCAACAAGTGGGGAGAAGTGAAGCCATCAGAAACTTTAAAAATTGGCTGACGGAAAATATAGATAATAGTTGAAAAATCCGGTTCTTCGGTTTGTCTTATGCAATAGACGGGAGTTATAAGGGATGGAACCCTTATAGAGAAAGACATTGGGCGATTTTTGTCAATTGTTTTTTATCTAAAGCGAACTAATCAATTAAATCCCTTACCAGATAAAGATTTTGTTGATTTATGCCCCCCTATCGAACCATAACAAGTAACGAAGAGCCAAAAATCCTAACATTTTCGACTAAGATAAATTCGTCCGTCGAGAGTTGTATAAACCCCTTGCGGTTCAATGATCAGTTTGTTACTAGAATCTAGTTCACAAAAATAGATTAGATCATTGTTTTGAGCAGGGAATTTTTTAACCTCAGTGGGTGTGGATAAATCAGACAGGACAGAGGTTACAGCCGTTGGTGCTAGTTCTGAAAGTACCATGGTTATTCATTCCTCGTAGTTCGATTTTTACTTTGATGATTAATCAATTCACCGAGGCCGATTAAAATTCTAGAAACTAGCAGAATGAGAGCCTCTTGATTAAGAAAATATCCCGTAGAGGCTGTTAAAAAGTTACTGTTTTCTTGTCAGTTAAATTTTGTTAAGATAATGCCCAAAAACTACAATTTATGGTAGGAAAAGAGGTAAGTCGAAACCGAGTTTGATTTTTGCTTACTCTAAATCAGAAAGGGCATTGGGCAAGATTAGCTAACTATCCCTTTTTTGCCTCTTCCAGGTCATGATAATGCTGATAAGCGCCGATTTCGGGGTTAAAGGGGGCGATTTCTTCAGTTACAGTTAATCCCAAACCTTCTAACATTGCTTGTAGGACAGAATCGGGGGCCAGACGCAGATAATCGGGGTTAATTTCTAGGGCTACATGACGATTACCGAGGTGATAGGCCGCTTTGAGGAGTAAATCGGTTGAAGGGGCGGTAATAGTGATAACTGGTTCGGGTTTAGCGATAATTTGAACAATTTCGCCGTTTTCTCCCCGCAGGAAATCGCGATCCTGTAGAATGGTGCCGCGAGGTAAACGAAAACAGAGGGAAAAACCTTCGGGACTGTCGAGACGATAACGGCTGCGGGTGCGTTCTTCGGCCGTAAGTAGGAGGCTAAAAACCACCGTTTCTGGGGGAGGTGGACTAGCGGTATGACGGGGGGGTAAGCGCTCGGTAAAAGTTAACATGATATTGGTCAATGGGAAAAAACATTCTTATTGTAGCCCTGACTCCAACTTGACCTGAAAAACTGAGGAACTTTTTCTATTTATTTTCCCGCTGCAGACGAATCATCTCATTTTGTACCCGTCGTCTCAAGTTATCATCGCTACGAACCCGATTAGTAATGGCGTTAAATTCAGTCGCATTCAGTCCACTGTCTTGGACAATCTTTTTTGAGTTATTACAATAATCGACGGCAATTTTTTGGGCATTAGCGGGAAGATTATTAAAGCTTTCCCGTTGGTTACAGGTAATTGCTGGGGGAATTTTGCCTAAAATTTGCGAAATTGCCTGATAAGCTTGTTTTCTTTGGGTTTCGATCAACAAAACTGCGGCTGCATAACGTTTGATTTGGTCAGCCGTAAAATCTTGAGTATAAGCGGAAGACCGGAAACTAACCACCGCCGTCGTCCAAGAAAATTCGGGAATCACACCGCCAAGAATGGCGATTACTGCCAAAAAAGTCACGATAAAAGAACGTCTTAAGCTTTGACCTAGATCGGCTAGGGGATAGCAGTAAATCACCATGCGAGTTTGTCGCTGAATAGATAATGATAGCAAACTTTCCAGTTAAATCCTGCTTTTTTGAATATTTTTAACGATCATAAGTTCCAATTCTAGCGAATATCTCCTGGGTCTGAACCTTAATTTTTGGGCAGAAATTGCTTTGGTAAACTTTTTTAACGTTTCTAGGGGCAAAATTAGTCAAACATCTGGGAGAGGACCAATGAACGATTTTTGGGAAGTTAGGATGCCTATCGCTTTTAGAGAATATTTATCGGCAATTTAGCTTGCTAATCTCTTTTTATTAGCTTATATCGCCGTAAATCTCTCGCTTATTCCCTTTTTTTTCTCCCTTGTCGGGGAATCGGGGGGAAATCTAGATAAATTAAAGGTTTCAGCGATTCCGATCGAGACAATTCCCGCTTAGAATAATGCAGTGGAATATATAGCCAATGAGGATTTGAGGCTTTATTTAGTGAACTCGATCCTGGCGAGTCCTCAACAGGGGAACCATAATAAACTACTGACAACCACCCTAAACTCAGAAAAACCGCAAAAAAAGGAGTTAGCGCATGAATAAAGGTGAATTAATCGATCAAATCGCTCTCAAAGCCTCTGTGACCAAAAAACAAGCAGATGCTGTTCTCACTGCCGCCATCGAAACCATTATCGATGCGGTTTCTGAGGGGGACAAAGTAACCCTAGTAGGATTCGGTTCCTTCGAGGCCCGGGAACGTCAGGCCCGGGAAGGACGCAACCCAAAAACCGGCGATAAGATGGAGATTCCAGCTACTCGCGTCCCGGCTTTCTCGGCGGGTAAACTGTTTAAAGACAGAGTGGCTCCGGATAAGGAATAATTACTGTTGAGTTTCGTTCGCTGTAAGTCTTTTGCCTAGACCTAAACATGGTGGTAATCTTGACTGGGCGGCCGCAATTGCTGGCTGTCCGGTTTCCTCTATTCTCGATTTTTCTGCCAGTATCAACCCCCTCGGTCCGCCGGAAAGCGCCCTAACCGCTATTAAAAACCATTTAACCAGTCTGACTCGTTATCCTGACCCCGCCTATTGGCAGTTGCGTTCTGCCCTCGGTCAATGGCACAATATCGGACCAGATTGGATTCTCCCGGGCAATGGTACGGCTGAGTTATTAACCTGGGCTGGTCGGGAATTGGCCTCATTTGATAGTGTTTATGTACTAACACCTGCTTTTAACGATTACGAACGGGCCTTAAAAAGTTTTGGTGGAAAAATCTGCCAACATTCCCTAGATTTAACCAGTTTAAAGCCTGTTAATCCCGAAAAACAAGGCTTATTACTCAATAATCCCCACAATCCCACCGGGAAACTCTGGACGGTGGTGGCCATTCGTCCCTATCTATCGCAATTTGGTTTGGTGGTAGTGGATGAAGCTTTTATGGATTTTTTACCCCCGCCACAACAGGAGAGTTTAATATCTCTGTTGCCGGAATATCCCAATCTCGTGATTTTGCGTTCCCTAACTAAATTTTACAGTCTCCCCGGTTTGCGTCTAGGATACGTCCTCGCTCATCCCGATCGCCTGTTACAATGGCAAAAATGGCGCGATCCTTGGTCGGTGAATAACTTGGCTGTGGTTGCCGCTATTGCAGCAATTGAAGATAGGGATTTTCAACAACAAACTTGGGACTGGTTAACAGCAGCCCGCCAGGATTTATGGCAGGGATTAGCTAATTTTCCGCAATTACAGCCCCAAACCAGTGTCGCTAACTTCCTCTTAGTACAATCTCAATCTTCCTGTTTACCCCTACAGGAAGCTTTATTAAAATATCATCGAATTTTTATCCGCGATTGTCTCAGTTTCCCCGAATTGGGCAGCAATTATTTTCGGGTCGCTGTCCGTTTACCGGCAGAAAATCAACGATTATTATCGGCTTTAGAGAGTATTTTAGCCGCGTCTGAGGATGTCAATGTCTGATATTAACAACAAAAAGGCTCCCGCCAACTAGACGGGAGCCGCTGCCATCGAACTAACCGAAATTAGTCGAGGTCAGGCATTGCCAATGCGGGTTCAGTCTCGCGGTCAATTCCTTTCTCGAAACCGGCGGCGGCGGCGCGAGCGCGTCCAGCGTGCCAGAGGTGTCCAATCAGGAAGAAGAAGGCGAGGGTGAAGTGAGAGGTAGCCAACCAAGCGCGAGGAGACACATAGTTAAACGAGTTAACGTCAGTGATAACCCCACCCACAGAGTTCAAGGAACCTAAAGGAGCGTGGGTCATGTATTCAGCCGCGCGGCGTACTTGCCAGGGTTGTACGTCATTTCTGATTTTGTCGAGGTCTAAACCGTTAGGACCGCGGAGGGGTTCTAACCAGGGACCGCGGAAATCCCAGAAACGCATGGTTTCACCACCGAAGATGATTTCGCCAGTGGGAGAGCGCATCAGGTACTTACCTAGACCGGTGGGGCCTTGGGCAGAAGCGACGTTAGCACCTAAGCGTTGGTCACGCACCAAGAAGGTGAAAGCTTGAGCTTGGGAAGCTTCCATGCCGGTCGGACCGTAGAATTCACTGGGATAGGCGGTGTTGTTAAACCAAACGTAAACGGCGGCGATAAAGCCCATCATGGAAAGAGCGCCCAAGCTGTAGGACAGATAGGCTTCTCCAGACCAGATGAAAGCGCGACGCGCCCAGGCAAAAGGTTTGGTGAGAATGTGCCAGATACCGCCAGCGATACAGATTAAGCCAATCCAGATGTGACCGCCGATGATATCTTCCATGTTGTTGACGCTGATAATCCAGCCTTCGCCACCGAAAGGAGCTTTGGTCAGATAACCAAAGATAACTGCGGGGTTGAGGGTCGGATTGGTGATGACGCGGACATCACCGCCACCGGGGGCCCAGGTATCATAGACACCGCCAAAGAACATGGCTTTAAACACCAACAACAGCGCACCACAACCCAAGAGAATTAGGTGATAACCGATGATGTTGGTCATTTGGTTTTTGTCTTTCCAGTCGTAACCGAAGAAATTAGAGTATTCCTCTAGGGTTTCCGGTCCGCGGATGGCGTGGTAGATACCACCAAAACCGAGTACAGCCGAAGAAATTAAGTGCAGAACACCAGCGACGAAGTAGGGGAAGGTATCGACTACTTCACCACCAGGACCGACCCCAAAACCGAGGGTAGCTAAGTGGGGAAGCAGGATTAAACCCTGTTCGTACATCGGTTTTTCGGGGATAAAGTGGGCGGTTTCAAACAGGGTCATCGCCCCGGCCCAGAAAACGATTAAACCAGCGTGGGCGACGTGGGCGCCGAGCAGTTTACCGGAGAGGTTGATAAGACGAGCGTTACCAGACCACCAAGCGAAGCCGGTGGAACTTTGGTCACGACCACTAGCGGTAGGGATATTAGAGAGCGTTACCACGCGGGAGAACCTCCTCAGGGAAGATAAAGTTTTCGTGGGGTTGGTCTTGGGGAGCCATCCAAGCTCTCAGACCTTCGTTAAGCAGAATATTTTTAGTGTAGAAGGTTTCAAATTCCGGGTCTTCGGCCGCTCTCAATTCCT
>NZ_JADEVX010000097.1:0-16735 GCF_015207925.1 Microcystis sp. LEGE 00066
TATCTATCATTATAAGGGTGATAGAGTCAAAGCTCATATCTTTTTATGTATGTTGGCTTATTATGTGGAATGGCATTTAAAACAGTGCTTGGCTCCTTTGTTATTTGAGGATGAAGAAATTGATGATGGTTCTCTGAATGTGATTAAAGCGAGTCGCAGTGAATCGGTGCAATCTAAAGAGAGAAAAAAACGGAATCAGGAGAACTTTCCTGTGTATAGCTTTCGGACTTTGTTGGAAGACCTGGGGACAATTTGCTTGCATACAGTGGAATGTACGATTAGGGAGGGAAGTTATCGTTTTTCTAAGATAACTCGACCGACTCAACTGCAACAAAAAGCGTTAGATTTATTGGGAGTTTCCCTGATTTGTACCCAGTAACGGGGCGGCGGAAATTCTTTTAATCCCTTCTACAGCACAGGTTATGGCCTTTTGTCAACGGGGAAGTCCAGTAATAAATCTTCCCAGAGGGACGGGTCATCTTTAGCGAAGCGAAACTGCTGCCAGTTCGTCACCACTACAAACGAGTCATTGGTGAGAGTAAGGTTTTCTCGGAAGTCGCTCGGTTCGTAAAGCTCAAAATTGAAGCGCTCTCGCCACCGCACACCGGGGGGCATGAATAGGGGTTTATTGATGTCAGCTTCGCCACCCAATTTAACAGCATCTAGGATTCTTTTCTGGACTTCTTTACCTGGCGTGACGATGAGAAAGCGGCGGCTAAACAATCCGGGACGTTCATCGTTGAGCGCGTTGAAATAGTGCCACACTAGCAGGGCATTAAGCACCCAAGTTTTACCGCTCCCCGTCGCCATTTTGAGACAGTATTTAGGGAAGGTAATAGGAGCGAGTTCATCCTGTAGTGTCTTTGACCGTGACGCTTCTGCTACACGGGGATGTCCAGGTGCGAACTCTTGATAGAGTTGGTAGGGGTTTTGAATGCCGAGAATTTCGTGACAGTAGATGATGGTTTCGATCGCCTGTTGCTGGCAGGGGTAAAAGTTAGCGCCGTCCCGTTCCTCTTCAAACCAATAGCGGAGCAGTTCCTCGGTGGTTGAGGTAACGCCGGCCCAGCCTGTATTTCTCCACCCCTCTACATCCCCCTGTAAAAGGGTGGGAATGAGCATTCCTATAGTCTTGGCCTGGCCTTTAACTGGCATGGTGTTTGCTGCGGGGAGATGATTCTTTAATAGTATATCTGGACTTCCCCGTTGACAAAAGGGCATAACCTGTGCTTGTGGTAGCTATACCATACATCTAATTTAATTAGATAATTATATTATACCAATTCTCCAAAGTCTGACTACAGAAGTTTAATCCCCCTAAATCCCCCTTAAAAAGGGGAACTTAAAGGGGGATTTAAATTCGATGTGTAGTTTTCATTTAGAGAAATGGTATTAGATGCTATTCTGCCTAAAAGCCGGGGGAAGCTGTGGCGGATCCCTTGCCCTTTGATCGCTCGTTTTTTCTTGATGGTCGATTTTTTGCCTTGACTGCTATCATCAAGAGACCTCTTGCATAAATCCGAAAACAAACGATAGAAACAATAATGGGAGGGACTTTCAGTTAATTATTTATGGCTCTTCGTTACTTGTTATGGTTCGATAGGGTGGCATAAATCGACTAAATCCTTATCTGGCAAGAGATTTAATTGATTAGTTCGCTCTATATCAAAAACAATTGACAAAAATCGCCAAACGTCTTTCTATATAAGGGTTCCATCCCTTATAACCCCCGTACATTGCATAACACAAACCGAAGAACCTTATTTATTAGTAGTTGATAATCTTCAAAAATGTTGCTGTACAAGGATCGACTTAAGACTTTTGCAAGAGGTCTAATTTCGCCGAAAAAATGGGTCATTTTTGCAAAACTTCACAAGGCTGCACCTGGTGACACGAACCTTCTGTTTACGCCGACACTTAGGTTGGTAGCCCATTTTGTTGTAGATCAGGTTTGTTCAGAACGCGAAGGCATTGACCAACTCTTGATTTTACCCAAAGTGACGGGCATCTGAAGCACTACATCCAAGGTAAATAGAAAAACCTTGCGTCCCCGACTACTCCTTTCTGGGTCAGAGAACTCTAGCTTGATATCCCAACAGTCACTGTTTCGCCGACAGAAGGGGCTTTTTTCGACTTCTATAGTGTCGAGTTGACGACGCTCGGCGATCGCTTTCGCAAAGACGGAAGCTGCTTGGAAGATGTTGGTGGCGGCGAAGTTGAGGGCGCGATCGCGCGAAGTCTGACCCACATTGCGTAGATCATTGTAGACTCGGTTGAGGAACGAAGTCAGAGCTTGTTGGATGAGGGGTGCTTGGGCTTCGTCCACCTGACGAGAGATCTCCACCATCGCCGCGTTGACCAGGGTATTCACTTTCCAGCCGTACATTCCTCGGATATCATGTACCTTCACGACGGGCACAACCTGACCAGAGAATAGTTCAACTGTACGGTTAGTTTGTCGGGCTGGGATGCTAATTCGTTCTACAAATTCATCACTGCTTTTTTGTTCCAGTTGACCTACTAACATCAGCACAAACATCTCGTAGATCTGGTCTGAAAACGCTCCTGTTGGCTCTAGGACATAGATCGTGTCTCCATCCAGGCTCAACGTCCAGATCAACGAACGGCTTTCGTCTGGGTTGCGATCGAGGTGTTCAACCATCTGACGGGGATCGTAGGGGTCTGGCGGAACCAAGATGCTGTCCATTTCTACCGGAGCCATCCGTTCTTTGAAGGTATCAACACAGGTTTCATCGCCAAAGTCATAGCTCAAGGTTCCCAGAGCATAAACATGGCCCGAAAAAGCGGTACTAGCCTCCACCGTAGCCGGGTCAGCCGCCGCAGTTACCGCTACTTCGGCCGCCATTGGCGTAGCCGATTGCATTGTCATAGTAGAGTCTCCAACCGAACTTACTGCGATCGCAGTAATCCCAGCAGGAATACTCGACGTATCCCCTGCGATCGCCGTGCCATAGCCAGCCCATTCTGTGCGGGTCACTTGGTCGCCTGCAAAGGAAATGGTAACAGAAGGTTGTCCAAACAGCACCTTCATCGCCCCAGGGATATTCACAAAGCCGCGTAGACAGCGTTCTGCTTCTTCTACAACGTTTGGGTCACAGGGAATTGCCGTATTGAGCAGTGCAGTCCGCACGGCTTCAGCATCAACGGGTTTGCCCTGTTGCACTTGCAAACTCATTAACAGCGCCGCAATACCCGTCATCACCGGAGCCGCCATACTGGTTCCTGTCAAACGCACGGGTTTTTCAGTGCAAGGTTGCGCCCCTAAAATATCTTCACCGGGAGCAAGGATACCCTCTTCTCCATTATTGCCGCCCCAGTTACTAAAGTGGCAGGGCGTACCATCAACCTTTGCTGCTCCCACTGCCAAAGTTCCCGGCAGCACAGCAGGCATACACCAGCATTCGCCTAAATTGTTCCCCGTCGGCGAGACGATCAAGATATTGTTATCAATACATTTTTTAATCGCTTTAACTAGGATTTCTTCCCCTTCTCCGGTTTGGGTGGGGCGACAAAAAGCGCAGTGGATAATATTTGCACCCAACTCTAAGGCTAAGTCGAAGGCACGGGCTAAATTGAGGGGAGACAGCACCTCGTTATAGCCACTCAGAGCTATACCATTGTCGCTCGTCACTACGGCATCGTGAGGCATATTGATGACTCGGCAGTTGGGAGCAATGCCAAAAACAGGGCTATGTTCTTGACCCACGATGGTACTGGTGACATGACAAGCATGGTCATTGAGTTCAACACGATTTATGGTGTCGGGTATAGCACTTTCAAGTGCCTCTTGTTTCGCTTTGCCCTTTAGCCCCTGGTCTCGGATGGCTTGAAAGGTGGCGTAATCTTCTGGGCTGATTGGATCGGCTGGTTCATGCCAGTAGGGAAACACCTTAGAAACGTTGGCTCCAGCAAAACAGGATAATGTGTGGTCTGGGTTGCCATCTAGAATTACAATCGTGATCCGAGGATCGCCTAATGTTTGGTTGTGAAGTTCAGCCAGTCCGGGAATGCGATCGTCCAGGTCATGGGGATGGAGTGCGATCGATAGTTGGGTTGCAGAACTCTCAACTTCACTGGCCCAAACCCCTGCTGATTTTTCTCCCTCAGCGACACTGGATGAATCTGGAGTCTGGGCGATCGCATCTGAAGCCGTCAATTCAACAGCCTCAGCCTCCGTCTCTTCAACTTGCTCTGAGGTATTTTCAGGACTTTCTCCTATCTCAGCCGAGGCAATTTCTGCCACTAACCCAACTGACTCAAGCTGATTTCCCAATATTTCTGTTTGACCAGGCTCAGGTTCACCAGAATCAGGCTCAAGCTCCATTCCAGCCAATTCAGTCTCACTAGCTGAGACAGTTGCTTCAGCAGGTTCTTCTGAGCCATCCACCTCCATCGACTCCAACCCACTTGCTTTGACATCTTCGTTAGGCAACGATCCGAGCATAAACTCTCCGACAACCGATTCTTCGAGATAGTCTAAACCCGTTATCTGAGCAAAAGCATCGCTATCACCTCCCCCAATCGCGCAGGGAGCTAATCCCATATTCGTCGCCACTAGGTAGAGATTTTGCTGTAATACTCCAACGTGCTTCAGCACTAACGCATAAGCTACAGAGCGATATCTACGGAATAGTCTACCAAATCGGGCTGTAATTACTAGAAGTACCTGTGGTGTTCCTAATCCGTTTAATTTTAATAAGTCTAGCAGACCATAGCCTGATAGAGCAAAAATGTCGTCTTGGGTGACAATAACCTGCTCTAGCTGGTGATTTAGTGCGTCGTAGTGGTAGATTCCTTGACTCAAGCCTTCACAAAGCCGTACTACTGGGTAAATTTCTAATTCATACATTGTCCCACCACTCGGATAAGGGCGACGGCTTAACTCCCCATAGTCAATATCTGCTTCAAAACTTAATTGTTCCCGCCAATTTTTCCCAAACCAATCTTCTGCGGAAAGCAATTCCTTAATACGGGCAGTGCGATAAAGTAGCTCTCCCAGTTGTTCAATAGTGATCGGATGGTTATCATCATATTGCCTAACGGATTTCCGTGTCTCGATCGCTTCTGTGAGGGTAGCATCATTAGATATCAACGCCCCCAAGTTCGGACGTGGTAGTGGCACAATCTGGTCACTCATGGGAGGCTTCACGACTGGAAAATCTGACCACTGCTCTATATCATGGTCTATGGCGAGATAGTCGTGGCGACCGAAGCGACTGCGACTATGGAACAGCAGGTTATGGAAGTCCCAAAGCCGGAGGGAGGGGGGTTCGGGGTCAGCCGTCAGAAACCCCGTTGCCCACAGCAGGTTGAGAAACTGATAGGCGGTTTCTGCACCCAAGTACGGCGGTGGTGTCAGTGATCCTAAAGTTTGGGGCTGGGCCAGTTGAGCTAAGATCGCACTGGCTCGCCAGTCAAGGAGCTTGACCCGAAACTTCGACAGAGGGGACTCCAATACCATCGCGCCTTCGTAGGGATGCTGATAGGCAAAACGGGAGAGGCTGAGACGGGTTTGTGTCCAGTAGGGTTCGGTGAGATTCAACTCGGCGGAATCCACCATCGGAATCACCACTGCTAGGGGTAACACGGCATAACTCAACCAACCTCGCTCATCCAATTGTTGTAGCATCTGCCCAAACTGTTCCCCGGCTGCCTGACCCTCGAGTTCGGCTAACCCTTGCACGAGTAATTCAGGGGTGGTGTTGCCTGCCTTGAGACTATCAAGAGCCATACCCATTCCGGGCGTTGTGGCAACGGTTAGCCAAGCATTCGGCTCAGATTCTGCTCCGTGCAGGGTATAACCGTCTTTAGTGCTGGTGACTTGGACAGCAGGGTTAAGGGAAATAGCAAAAGGGCAATTGTTCATATTGATGGATAATGGAGAACGATGATTGGGCAGTGAATCAATGACAGCAGCGATCGGTGAAATTATCAGAAATGGAATCTTATTTGATGTTAAGAATTGGGGTGGTGTAATGTCAGAAAGTTCTGATTTTTTTCAGACTGTTGAACGATTATTTGATGCGCTTGCTGAACGAGAAATTCGTTATGTTCTCGTTGGCGGGGTAGCTCTACTCAGCTATGTGGAGGGTCGCAATACTCAAGATATTGACCTGATCCTGGCTCGTGCCGATCTTGACACTTTACCAGAGATTGGTATCCAGAGTGAAGATAAAAATTTTCTTCGGGGAAGATTTGATGGGTTACAAGTTAACGTATTGTTAACCCAAAATAAGCTCTTCCGAAAAATATCGCAAGAGTTTGTAGCAGAGCAGATCTTTGGAAACCGAAAAGTTCGATGTGTCACAGTGGTAGGACTCCTAATTTTAAAGTGTTATGCCTTGCCATCTCTCTATCGTCAAGGACAATTTAGCCGGGCCAGCATTTATGAAAATGATATCCTTTTACTGTTGTTAAACTATTCTGTTGATTTAGATATAGTTCTTGACATTTTATCAGACCATTTGTTAACAAGTGATTTAAACGAGGTACGGAGCATTTTAGCAGATATTCAAAGACGGATTCAACGATTTTCAATTCAGCAGGAAGCACTAGAAGAAGAGTAGGGAAAGAGAAGAGCAGTTTTGAAGACGTTATTGCTAAGGTTAGCCAAGTATTCGGCTCAGATTCTGCTCCGTGCAGGGTATAGCCATCTTTAGTGTCGATGATTTGGACATCAGGGTTAAGGGAAATAGCAAAAGGACAATTGTTGATCATGATTAATAATAGGAAACGGTATTAAATCGGTGGAGCAATGAAAACAGCAATTGGTGAAATTTGTCTTAATTTTTATGGATTGCTTGAGTCATCCAAACTCCCAAATTGCTAACGAGCGACCCACATTTAACTGTGCATTTTTACCAAAAGTAAAGGTTTTTTCCTGCTGTAATTGCTCTTTGAGAGTGCAAACAACCTTGCAAATTCGATAACGGCGAGCAACTTTATGGCATACTTTGATCATAAAATTATGGGAATGATAGGTAGTAATATCTCCTGCGCTAGATGAGTCATAGCCAAAAGCTTGAAGAAGTAATGCCAACTCCTCCTGTTCCGATAAAGTCAATTCAAGATGAACTTCTGATATGTCATCAAATAAACAGGTTTCGGAAGTATCAAGGGTTTTTAGATAAGCAGCACGGTTAAAGCAACCATCACTGGTAAGTTTGATGTTTTTATACTTTAAATAATCCTGATGAAATTCCATCAACCATGAAGCAAAAGCTTCTCTCTCTACTGGGTTGATGGACAAATAATAAAACCAGGGAACTTTTCCAGCTTCGGTTTGACGAACTTGCAAATCAGAAAGTATTTCTTTAGCTCCTAATAAGGGTCTAAGCTTTTCCTGTACAATATCCATCTCTCCTGATTGTTGACTATTAAAACCAATACCGGAAAAACCTTCTCTTAACCCTTCAGCACCGCCGGGAGGAAAAAGCTCAAGATAGGAATGTTTTCCCCTGAGATAAATTCCCGTCCAACTTTCTGTATCAGTTTTTACAGTATCTCTGGATATTGTGCAGAATTCTTGGCTAATAAACTCTGATTTGGCAATTGAATCTAGGGTTTCTGCGTCGAGGGTAACATATAAATGGTTAAATTCTATTCCCATATTCTTAGGCAGTAAGCATAACTAAAGTAGAGACGGGGAGAGGGGGAGAAGACTAACTAAAATCTTCTCGTTTTTTAATATGCAACAAAGGTTTACATTCATCCCGTTGATTATAAAGAATACTAAAGTTTTCTAACCTGTCTTTTTCCAATTCCCGCTCTGTGACAGCTACTCCAGCATAAGTCATACAATCTTGACCCTGACAAAAGCTGTAGATTCTATCCCCTAAACTGTTAAAGAAGAAGTTCTTAGGTATCTCTTTAGTATCCTCATAATGAAATATTATAACTGGCTCTTTTTTATGAAAAAAAGAAACACAAAAAAAGGTGCATTCTTTAAGCAAAGAATTAACTTTCGGTGAAAAATTCCTCTGTATATAATGTTTTAAATATTTGCCTCTGTCGGAATTAGTGATTTCATATTGTTCTCCCGGAGCAAGAGCCCATAACTCAATATCACTGTAGCCATTCAAGAAAAGATTAAACCCTATTACAATAGTGCTTTTGAGTAATACCTGTAGGAGTTCAGGTGAATAGCTACCCCCATCAAGTTCGAGTGCTGTTCTTACTAATTCTTCAGGCTCTTCTTCTGAGCCAAGATGCAGACATACTTTTATACAAGAATCCTCATTTTTCGGTCTTAGGTCAATTCCGACTGTGTTGTTCTCTATTTTATGAGAGTCCATGTGTAATGTGGCAAACTGCTCCAGCAAATTACGATTAAGTCGAACACCTACTGTACTTTCAATTTTATCCATAAACTTGACCGCATGGGTCAAAGACATTGGCCAAGTACGTCCTTGATCATTACAAACCTGAAAATCAATGGCAAATAATTGATCTTTTTCAACATTACATTTAGATTCAACACCACAAGTTTCTTCTATGCCAAGGACGGCTTCTTCAAACAGCGAAAGCATAAAGGTTGGCTCCACATCAAAAGCCTCTTGATGGCCCCGCAAAAACTGAAGACGACGGGCTTTGAGATGATTATTTGTCAGCATAGAAGTTAGGGTCATTTCCAGTAGGTTTGTTGTTGGGTTTTAGTCCCTTTATACCAATGGTAAGGGGATTGCCCCTACAGGTGCTGTGGCTGCGTAAGTCGTGTCCAATTGGGTACAATGAGAACTTAAAAACCCAATTAAAAGAAAACGAGGTAGATGAGAAAATCTTACCCAATCTAGGAAAAAGTTTGGAGTGCGACTCAACATCTTTAACCTCGTTTTCTCAAATAAACGAATACACTAAATCCGGTTGAGATAGGCTAATCAGTCGGATAGACCCTATTCTCACAGATTTGGTATAGGCTATCCTTAGGCTTCGTCACCATCGAAAGCGCAAATGCAGGCACTGATAGATGCTTCAGCACCATCGAAAGCGCAAATGCAGACACTGATAGATGCTTCAGCACCATCGAAAGCGCAAACGCAGGCAGTAACAGATGCTTCAGCACCGTCAAACGCGCAAACGCAGGCAGTAACAGATGCTTCTGCACCATTACCACCGAGAGCTTCCTCAGAGAGTTCAGCTAAGTGGCTGGGGAGTTTACCACTGATGCCACGGATGACAGGTGCGCCTTGGTTGGGCAGAAGGTTTTTCTTATCCATTGGAGTAATCCTCATGTTGTTGTTTGCTTTGTTAACCCGTTAGGGGTGGGTCAGTCCCCTTCTTCTTTGGGAAGAAGCTTGGTGGGGCAAGGATATGTAGAGAAATCTGTCGCCCCTAAACTTTAAAAAACTTAAAAGGGGATGTTGGTCTGGTTCAATTCCTCTTCAGCTAGTGGCGCATCGAGCCATCCCAGCTTTACGGGTATGTCATAGAGCCGTCCCTGACCAAACCGCGTCCAAAAAGTTCGCATTCCTGGGATAATCACCTTGACCACATTCAAACCGATGTCCGGTCGCGTTTGGTCTAAGACCATCACCTCTAGTCCTGCTGTTTGGGCAGTTTTGACACAATTCATCACATCGGTGTGAATATCATCACTCCAACGTTTCGGGTAATCACTGGCAGTTTTCATGGGCACAGAGGGATCGGGCGCTAACCAAGGATGA
Source organism: Microcystis sp. LEGE 00066 (assembly GCF_015207925.1). Classification (NCBI taxonomy): domain Bacteria; kingdom Bacillati; phylum Cyanobacteriota; class Cyanophyceae; order Chroococcales; family Microcystaceae; genus Microcystis; species Microcystis sp. LEGE 00066. The sequence continues at coordinate 9,684 of NZ_JADEVX010000097.1, forward strand.
TTTTCTACTGTGACATTCAGCATCCAGTCCTTGGACTCGCCATCAAGCTTATCGTCCGGTATTTTGTCTAACTCTAATCCCACTTGACTGACTTCAGTTAGGGCGCGGAGAATCGCAATAGTCGGATCGAGGTGCGCCCCGAAGCCGATGGAGATCCGTTCTGAAGTACCCACCGTGCGCCGTGAAAACCCTGCAAAGGCTGGAATCCCTAGATCAGCAGTTACATCCAACACCCATAACTCCCGATTTTGTTGCTGATAGAATTGCTGTAAATCAACAAAATAGGGTTCATCAAAGGTACTCAGATCTACGGCAGGACGGCGTATCCGGTTGTACCACCACATAGCGATACTGTCCCGCTCTACCAGTTCCAGAAATCCTTGCAGGATCGCCTCTTCTAAGGTATTACCCGCAGCATTACCGTTAGAATCTGCTTTACAGAAGCGCTGTTCTTCGGGCAAAGGATAACCGTAGTAGCAAAAGGCAGTAGGGACATATTTATGCTTCTGCTCTGTCAATGACCATACAGGTGTCCAGTCGATCGCTTGACTAACATCAAAACGGTTAGGAATCCAGCGATAAGCGGCGGCTGAACCCTGAGCATTTAACTCTTCCCGGTTGGCATATTGGGTGTCGCTAAAGTACAGCAATGACTCAGGATGTAAGGCTAAGTCTCCCAGTTCCGCCAGGGTTGCCCGTTTCCAGGGTTCATCTCCCTGAAAAATGCCCGAATAGCGTTCTATGGCTTCACACAACCCACTGGCACGGGATTGAATATCAGTTTTACCCTTACCAGAACTCTTGTGTTTCAGAGTATTCCGTAAACCCCGCAGAGTTGTAGCACTGCCAAAGGCATGACCTGCCTTGTAGGTATGCACCAAAGGATTAGCCGGATCGGTGAGTCTGACCAGTTCTGTTACTACCCCAGTAATTGGGCTGACCAGATGTTGATATTTCTGTACGGTCTGCTCTGGGGTAAACGCACGATGACCGCCATCATGGGTAAAGTGTTTAGGACGGGATACCAGTTTTACGGGTTCAAAGCCTTGCCGGTGCAACCTGTGGCGATCACCACAGCTAGGACATTGGGGCCGTCGGACGAGAACATGACTTTTCAAGTCGATAACTGTGTGATTAAAGGTGATAATCTTGCCGTCCAGAGTGGGAAAGAACACAGTACCCGGTGCAGTGGCATTGACGTGGTGCTTGACAATGCACTTGGCAATTTCAGTTGCCGCGAACTGTAGCCCCGTTTGCAGGGTAGAAGGCAGGGTAGCCCGTGCGGTAGGCAGGCAACTGATTACAGAACCGGACTGACCATTACGTTGCTGCTGGGCTTGTTTTTGCTGCAACACCGATGCCTCCACTTCCCGGTTGCCCCGTAGCCGATGAGCTAGACAGTCCCAACACCCCGTCTTGCCCGGAACAAACACAGGCCCCAGCCACAGCACACTGCCTACAGGTTTGACCAGTAGCCAAGTTTGTTGACTCTCTAGTGCCTGTTTATTAATCTTGGCGAGTTCGGGCTGCAAATAGTCATCGGTTAAGACGACGTTGAGCGCCGTTGGAGAACCTGCTTCAGTTGAGGTCTGCACGGAAATACCAATGTCCCGCAGAGCCGTTGTCAGGGCTGCTACCGTCACTTCACTGATGTTGCCCACTGGGGTTAGGGTTACAGGCTGCCGTAAAGCTGCCGCAGCAACCGGAGGTGCAATCCCTAACTCGCTCCAAAATGCCGCCACTTCCGAGGACAGTTCCGGGGCTGCCTCAGTCAGATAACCTTTCTCAGCGAGGCGATCGAGTACATAGTCGATGTATTCTGATGGGACTTCCCCATCCAGTTTCTCGACAATCTGCTCACGGCTGTGTTGCCCATTCAAGAGGGGCAAAATCTGGCAGTAAAGCTGTCCAGTCAGGGCATAGTTAGCCTGTTCGCCAAGGAGATAGACTTGCTTTGGCTCGATCACCTCGACATGAAAGTGGGGTTGAATTTGGAGCAGTGGGGTGGATTGCATAGAACGAACAGTCAGTGATTAAGTGGACGATAACAAGACCAGCAGCAGCAGCTAGGGGTTAAGCCCAAATGCGACCGCGCCGGAAGGATTTAGGGTCTTTGTCTGATTTCTTGGCTTGATCCTTGACGTATTGGCACCAGTAGGAATAATCTTGCAGCCCGGTCTGGGAAGTGGGAACGTAAGACTTTTTGGGTTCAGGCGTTGTGATCGTCGTCGGTTCAGACTTGCTCGGTTCAGGCGGGGTCGGTTCAGGGTTAGAGGGGACTTCGGAGGATGTTGTTGTGGTTTTGTTCTTGCTCATAGTGTCCTTGGATGTTTAGGGTTGGCTGAGGGCGAGTGATTAGCAGCCCATTAATAGAATCCTGCCATACTGCCAAAACCGCCCCAGCCCTGGCTGGCTGAACTTTGGCTGGCACTAGAGTGCATCACTTGGTTGAAACTACGGTTGGCAAAGGCTGCAGGATCGTTATAGTTAGCGGCATGGAGCAGATCCATCCGAATATGCACCAAATCTTCGGGACGACCATTTTCTAGATCCACACACAGTGCTGGCTGGATGAAATGGGGACGTTCAATCGGGGGAGATAATAGAGGAAGTCGCATAGTTTAGGATTCTCCCTATGGAGAGTATTAATTAACTGAACACATCTGCATCTCCTAGTGAGAGTGGGGTCTAATATTGCACTCTCACTAAAATTGTGCGGCTCCTTAGTAGGGAGAAGACCAAGAACGAACTTCGCCGAGGGTGACAGGAATTAGGTCACTTACATCAATGGTAAAGCGGAAAATCTTCTTAGCCCGACGGCTGTTTTCCGGGTCGAAGAACTTCAGCTTCACATCCCAGCAGTCGCTATCGATCCGGCAGAAGGGGCTTTTCTCTACCGTAACGCTATCGAGTTCCATGCCAACGGCTACCGCTTGGCTGAAAGTTTGGGCGGCTTGGAAGGCGTTGGTGACGGCAAAGTTAAGGGCGCGGTCTTGGGAAGTGGTTCCCAAGTTGCGGAGGTCGTAGTAGATGCGGTTGAGGAAGCCATCCAAGGTTTTGCGAATCCGGTCTTCGTCAGCAGTGCCATCTTCAGCTTGTACCGCGTCCATCGCTGCGCTGACCAGGTTGTTGACTTTCCAACCGTAGAGACCACGGGTGCTTTGGGGTTCAATCACCGGGATGACTTGACCGGAGAAGAGTTTAACCTTACGTCCAGTTAAAATACCGGGGATACTTACCCGTTCAACATATTCGCCATCGTTTTCCGGTTGGATTTGACCCGCCAGGAGTTCTTGAAGGGCGCGGTAGGACTCGGCGGCGAAGGGGCCAGCCGGATCAATCGCATAAACCGGAGTCAGTTCAATGTTTAATGTCCAAATCAGCGATCGCGCCTCGGAGATGTTTTCCCCTAGATAGTCCACCATCTGACGGGCGTCGTAGGGGTTGGCGGGAACCATGAGTCCTCCACCTAAATCAAAGGGAGGCATGAGTTGTTTAAACGAGTCCCGACGGGCTTCAGTCCCGAAGTCATAACCAAGGGTTCCTAGAGCATAAACAAGCTGACCCATCTCGGCGAGTTCGCTAGGAGCTTGGCTGGCAGTAACGGAATTAGCAGTGAAGTTGGGCATAGTTGGTTGTTGAGTTACAGCAGTAGGGAATGATTGAATTAAGTTGTTTAAGTTGGGAGTGTCGCTGGGGACAGCCCCAGCCGATGGACTGGAAGCCACAGCAGTTAAGCTAGGAGCCGTTTGCTCTTGGGGGGTAGCACTTAATGTGCCTCCACAACCACAACCTGCTGCTGTTACTTCTGATGCCGCCACAGACGAAAATTCCTCAGACATTTTTTCTCCTTTTAGTAACGTGATTGCTCCAGAGACATTAAGTTTGCCCGCCAGACACCGCCGGCTTTCTTCTGGCAAGTCAAGTTCACAGGGTAAAGCACTCTGCAACAAAATTTGACGAATTTTTTGGGGGTCGGGGGAATCTCCCTGTTCCCGTTGAAGGCTGAGTAATACCCCAGCGACACCAGAAACGATAGGAGTGGCAAAACTGGTTCCACTTAATCGGTGGGTTCCCCCCCCAGCTTTGGCTCCCAGAATATCTTCCCCTGGAGCCAGGATGCCTTCAGTTTGGTAGGCTTCCCCCCAGTTGCTAAAGTCGAGGGGTTTCCCCTGGGCATCCATTGCCCCGACGGCCAGCACTGACGGTAAAGCTGCCGGAACGTGCAAACACTCGCAACCATTATTGCCTGCTGCTGCCACTAACAAGACGTTATTCTCTCGGCACAAACGAACAGCATTTTTTAACCAGCCATCGGCTTCACCAAAGTCAGTGAGTTGACCCCCACTGAGGTTGATGATGTGGGCTCCGGCATGAACGGCTTGCTCGATTCCCCGAGCTAAATCTAGCTGGGAAGTTCGGCGACGGTCATCGGCAAAAATCGGTATGATAATGCCTTTGCATTGAGGTACGATTCCCTGAACGGGGCTACCGGGTTGCCCAAAGAGAATGCTGGCAACGTGAGTTCCGTGCATGGACATACTGCCATCAACTTTAGCGGCTTCTTGCACCAATGTGGGCAGATAGGTAAGGTTTGCGCCTTGGAAGCAAGGGTGAGCTTGATCAACAGGCCCATCCAAAACAGCCACACAAATACCGCTATCTCCTTGGGAGATGGTATGTAATCTATCTAGCATTTAAAGGTGTTATCATTTTTACTTATGTAGCCTAGATTCTTGACAAAATAATGGTACCTCAAAAATTGTGATTAGGGGGGTTCTGACGTTTAAGCTATATAACCATAATTTTTATTAAACTATAGTTTAGTTGTAGTGGATTGTTTCAGCGAAATCAAAAGTTGCTCTAGCCCTTGTATAGTAAAACTTTTAGCGATTATTAAGAATTATGAAGTGTCACACTCTAGCCAGCGATCGCTGGCTTAATGAGAGTTTATCTCAATAATTTGGTATCAGAGCTATCAGATTTTTAGGGCTAATTGTGCATCTGCTGGGCAAACAAATTAGCCTGTAATTCAGAGCCGGCAATCGTTTTGACGATTTAGATAAAATTTTCAATGTGACACTTTAGGGTGCGGAATGTGGGTTATTGTTTCATGCCGATGGAATGGGGGGGTTCTCAACATTTTTCGCGGGTTAGACACAATGGCTGAAAATCTAGAGTTTTCGTTGAGGTGCGTCGATGCCTTGTCCAGCAAGGCTTTGATCCTTATGACCGAGGTAACTATTGAGAATTATTATTAATAGTGTCTATGCTTTTCAATATCCCGCGAAAAATCGTTGTACAATCCTTATACCTGAACTTATCCCATACATATATACTATAATAACCGAAAACCCTTATCCATCAATGGATACGCCCCTTAACTTTTCTTAATGTACCCATGTAATTTGTAACATTTCTTGATGGACAAGAATTCTCTCCATTTGCTAGAATGGTGGTCATGTATATAGAAAAAGTTCCTAACCGTAATTCCCCCCCGCCGTTCTTCTTCGCGAGTCCTACCGAGAAGGAGATCAAGTCAAAAAAAGAACCCTGGCCAATCTCTCAAAATTACCCGATGATATTATCGACAATTTGAAACTGGCTCTCAAAGGGGCAACACTGTCCATGAATGAAGGCATTCCCAATCATTTTGAAGTGATTAGAAGTCTTCCTCATGGTCATGTGATGGCTATTTTAGAGACGATTAAAAAATTAGGTTTAGATAAAATAATCAGTGAAAAAGCCTCACGAATCAGAAACTTAGTAGTGGCGATGATTGTGGCAAGAATCATCAATCCTAAATCGAAACTAGCCACAGCGAGAGGGTTTAATAGCGAGACTTGTAGTCAGAGTTTAGGACAATCTTAGATGGTGTGTATGTGTTAAGAACTTCTCTGGAGTCAACCTTGATGGATGCAGCGACGACGGTTAAAGCTTATAAAAGTTTATCTCAAGTGGAGGAGGCATTTCGCTGTTATAAGTCAATTGATTTAAAGGTACGTCCTATCTATCATTATCAGGGTGATAGAGTCAAAGCTCATATCTTTTTATGTATGTTGGCTTATTATGTGGAATGGCATTTAAAACAGTGCTTGGCTCCTTTGTTATTTGAGGATGAAGAAATTGATGATAGTTCTCTGAATGTGATTAAAGCGAGTCGCAGTGAATCGGTGCAATCTAAAGAGAGAAAAAAACGGAATCAGGAGAACTTTCCTGTGCATAGCTTTCGGACTTTGTTGGAAGACCTGGGGACAATTTGCTTGCATACAGTGGAATGTACGATTAGGGAGGGAAGTTATCGTTTTTCTAAGATAACTCGACCGACCCAACTGCAACAAAAAGCGTTAGATTTATTGGGAGTTTCCCTGATTTGTACCCAGTAACGGGGCGGCGGAAATTCTCTTAATCCCTTCTACAGCACAGGTTATGGCCTTTTGTCAACGGGGAAGTCCAGAAATATAATTTAATTTGGTGTCAGCAGAAGTCCCTCGCTTTTAGTGATGGGACTTCTGCTGACACTCAGTTAAATACAGTAAGAGCTTATTGCCTTAAACCAGAGGATGTCACAGCACTATATTGGTAACAGGTAAACTATACACTCCAGCGATCGCCAATTGAAAGTCGCTGACTGCATCGCCGTTGGTATCACCGCAAAGGAGACCGCCGTAAAAGCGCAGTTGTCCCGCTTGACTTGAAAAATCCGAGGCACCAATAAACGTGAAACTCTGATTACCAGCGTTGAGGGAGTTGGCATCAATGCCAGAGATATCAATAGTATCAAGACCAGTATTGAAATCGAGGATATTGTCTTGGTTTGCACCTTGACCGATTTCATCAACGGTGTTGAAGATAAAACGGTCCGGACCTTCACCTCCCGTTAGTTGATCTGACCCTAATCCTCCGATAAGAATGTCCTCACCACTACCACCGTTAAGTTTGTCATCACCACCGCCACCAATAATGACATCATTACCAGTGGTTCCGGTGATATTATCATTCCCCCAATAGCCATTGATTTGGATATTGTTACCGACAAAAGCCGTATTAGA
>NZ_JADEVX010000098.1:0-16463 GCF_015207925.1 Microcystis sp. LEGE 00066
AGTATGATAATGGAGAGGGGAATTATGAATTATGAATTGGGGAGAGTGATTGCCTGTATTTAGAAAACGGGTTTCTTTCAGAAACACGTTTTCTAGGGGTGGGAGTATGTCAAACTAAAAAGTAAAGCTTAGACAGCCTATCTTTATCATGCCAGATCAGCCAATCTCGATCGCCCAATACTACCACGAGCGGACCAAATACGACCCCCAGACGATCGCCTCAAAAAGTAAAGGTCTTGATTGGAGTCAACAACCCCATCCCTTCAAAGAATACAAAATCGGTCAGACTTTCGATCTCAAACCCTACCTCTCCCGTCAAATAGTTCCCCAAAAAGGAGACTTTTGGCGACGTATATCGCGAATTTTGGGCTGTAGCTATGGTTTAACTGCCAAAATTGCTACTATGGGTAGTCCCTTGTACCTGCGTTCTGCACCCTCTGCTGGTGGATTATACCCCGCCGAGGTTTATCTGATCTGCCGTGGCACGGAATTTTTGCCCGCCGGTCTCTACAGTTATCAAGGTCAAAGTCACTCGCTGCTTTTATTCTGGGAAAGTGATGTCTGGACGAACCTACAATCTGCTTGTTTCTGGAATCCTGTTTTAGAAAATACCGATATCGCTTTAGTTACCAGTGCCATTTTTTATCGATCCGCTTGGCGCTACGAGGATCGAGCCTATCGGCGTATTTTCCTCGATACAGGGCATTTATTGGGCAATATTGAGCTATCAGCCTCGATTAATGACTATCGCGCTCATTTAATCGGTGGTTTTAACGATAGTCAGATGAATGAATTGCTTTATCTCGATTCCGAGAAAGAAAGTGTTATGACGGTGATTCCTTTGGCAGATCTGCTCAATATCCGGCAAAATCTCCCCCCTAGTACCACGGCACTCCCTTCGGCAACCACGACTCTTTATCCCAAAATTGCCGAGGGGGAATTATTAAACTCTCTACACCGAGCGACTATCATAGCCACAGATGAGAAGATAGAAGCAAATATTACCCCGTCTAATTGGGAAGATAAATATAATTTTCCTTTTTGTCTAAAAGTTTCCGTGACATCCCGTCCCGTCAATTGGGGGGAAGATTTAGTCGATCTGGAAAGTACGATGCTTAAACGCAGATCTACCCGCGCTTATAGTGGTGCTAGTCTCAGTTTAGACGAATTGCGAGCGCTGCTGCATTTTACCTATCAACCCCAAGATTATGCCGACCAAAATCTCGATCCCAATCCCGATTATTTTGATCTAGATTTATTGGAAACTTTTATCGCTGTTTCGGCAGTAACTGGATTAGAGGAAGGCTGTTATTATTATGCTCCTAAAGCCCAAGAATTGCGGCAAATTCGCTTTAAAAATTTCCAGCAAGAGTTACATTATCTCTGTTTAGGTCAGGATTTGGGACGGGATGCGGCTGCTGTGGTTTTTCATACGGCGGATCTGTCAAAAGCAGTGGCTAAATACGGCGATCGAGTCTATCGTTATCTTCATGCAGATGCGGGTCATTTGGGACAGAGATTAAATTTAGCAGCTATTCATCTGGGGTTAGGGGTTAGTGGTATCGGTGGTTTTTTTGATGATCAAGTTAATGAAGTGTTAGGAATTCCCTCCGATGAAGCAGTTATCTATATCACTACTTTAGGCCGACCAAAAGTTTTTTAAGATGAGTTTGAACCATTATAAGGATTAAGTATAAACGACGGAGGCACAAAGAACACAGAGAGGAAGATAGATGATTATTGTTTAAGATTCTCTCAGATTTTCCCTCTCTAATTGGATTAAATTATCGATTTTTTTTAGCTTGGCATCCCCAGCAAGATAACCGATCCCGCGATGTAAATGTAAGCGAAATTGTTGAGTTAGAGTTTCTTTATCGGTTCCTAATCCGTCTTGATGACAACGTTGTTTGAGGGCAATTAAGAAAATATCGGCCATTTCTCCCCCGAATACTTTCCAAGATAATTCTACATTGCTATCGGCAGGAATGGGAACGGGAGAGGGGAGACTCGGTTCAGCAAGGGAACGACAAAAAGCCCAACGACAGAGGATATTCCATTGGTCAATTTTGGTGTAGCGTTTTAATTTTATGAGGCTATCTTTGGCGGTTTGAGATAGTCGAAAACGTTCGATCGGTGATTCCATAATCTATAATTTTACCTCGCTCTGACTGATGATACAATAGTTAGTCATTCTCAATCCTGTTTAATAGGAGAGTGGGAAGTGGGGAGCTTTTTTTCAGTGTTGCCAAAGGCACGGCGTAGCCGTCCAGTAAACAGTAAACTGATAACTAGCCTCTGATAAATGATAACTGATAACTGATAACTTTAGCAAACTCTCCTAGCTCTCTATAACCTGAGTATCCTAGCATTGTTCCCAGTATTATTACTACTAATACTATCCATAAAGGGTGTCTTTTTCCTTGATCTTTCCGAAAGTCCTTGACTTGTTTCGGTTTTTCTATTAAGCTCAATATATATTTAAAAAGTTGGCGGTCACTCCTCATCTTACAAAGACAGTGATCGCTTTTACTTTTGATATTCTGATGGGAGAATAAAACAGCCCTACTTGATAAAGGGAGTGTCTGACAGTTTTTAACACCTAACTACTTAATAATGGGTTTCCTTATTTTTCCAAACGGACCACATACCATTGTAGATAACCCTCCTCACCCAGGTCTAACTCGCAGTAATTATCGCGCAGATAGAGAGCTTTTTCCTCAAAACTAGAGAATTTCGCCAATTGTCGGGGACAAATCTCCGGTTTTGCGGTGATTAAATCTTTTAACTTATCCCGCAACTGGTCGGGAGTCTGGAATTGTTCAGATTGATCGGCCTCAAGGACAAGAAAATAGTCCCCTTGATACATAATAGAATCGGGCATCGCTGTTTGATAGTCTCAGTAGGAAAATTTTTTGGCTATCTTTATCACTTTATCGCCTCAACGCTCGATCGACACCACCACTATGACAGACCATCTCACCAATCCCTTTCTCAGTCTCCCTTACGAAAGCGCCATGCAGGACTTGGGGGACCAATACTATGATCAAGTTGCGGCTGCGGATTTTCCCCGTCATATCCTTCGTTTTCGCAATGATGCTTTATTACCTTTGGTGGGAATTCAGCCAGAATTAACCTTAGATGAGCATTTTATCGAGGCTTTTGGTAAATTTCAAGCCCTGACCCCCTTTTTAGCCCTGCGTTACCATGGTTATCAATTTGGCGAGTATAATCCTTTTTTGGGAGATGGTCGCGGTTTTCTCTACGGTCAAGTTAGGGGTATTGATGGCAAATTATACGATTTTGGTACGAAAGGATCGGGACGGACCCCCTATTCCCGTCACGCGGACGGTAGGTTAACTCTCAAGGGTGGAGTTAGAGAAGTCTTAGCCGGGGAAGCTTTACGCGGTTTAGGGGTGAATACCTCTCGCTGTTTGAGTTTGGTGGAAACGGGGGAACCCCTCTGGCGTGGTGATGAACCTTCCCCGACGCGATCTTCGGTGATGATTCGAGTTAGTAATTCTCATATTCGTTTCGGGACTTTTGAGCGTTTATTTCATATTAAACGTGCCGATTTAATTAAAAGACTCCTCGATCATGTGATTATTTATTATTATCCTGAAATCGATCCCCAAGATAGCGATCGCTATTTAAAATTTTACGCCGCTTTGATTGAAAGAACCGCTAAATTAGCAGCCCAATGGATGGCCGCAGGTTTTTGTCATGGGGTTCTCAATACCGATAATATGTCAATTACTGGGGAAAGTTTTGATTATGGTCCCTACGCCTTTATTCCTTACTATAACCCCCAATTTACGGCGGCCTATTTCGACTACGGTGGCCGTTATAGTTACGGTAATCAGCCTTTTATCTGTCGTTTAAATCTAGAGTTACTGCAATCTCCCCTGGCCATGGTTGTCTCATTGTTAGAGTTAGATATGGCCTTGGCTAACTATGACCAGCACTACAATTTTTATTATCAAAAAATGATGCTTAAAAAGTTAGGTTTTGAGGATATTTTTACTCCCGAATCTGCTTTACTGGTTGGCAAAACTGTGGAAGTTCTCCAAGAAACTGGCCTCGGTTATCACGAATTTTTCTATCAATTAAGTGAACAATTTAATTACGGTTGGCGAGAAAATAGTTCTCTAATTCTTGAAAATATGGATTTACCGAAAGCTGATTGGCAACGTTGGCGAGAGTTATATAGTTTGGTCTTAAATCAATTACCCCTAGATTCCTTGTCTCAAATTGACGACACTTTAACGCATTATAATCCTAAAACTGCTTTACTTAGACCGCTAATCGAATCGGTTTGGGAAGCAATTACTTATAAAGACAATTGGCAACCTTTCCACGAATTAGTGATAAAATTACAAAATAAACAGTAATTAAGTAATAAGTAGTGATCAAAATTAATTTCTTGGTTAGGAGAGGCAAGAGGTGGTTAGATATGTGTAATTAATTATCTCTAGCGGCTCTCCCAGGTTTGGTGGGTAAAATGTATTCTAAGATACATTCCTCCTAGCGAGGGGTTGGAATGAACCACAGAGACACAAAGGACACAAAGATCGATCGCTTCTATGGTAAGTTAAGCTGATCACACAGAACCTAGAAGAGCCAGTAGTGGTCAAAATTAATTTCTTGGTTAGGAGAGACAAGAGGTGGTTAGATATGTGTAATTAATTATCTCTAGCTACTTATTCAGGTCATTTCCTGAAATGCGTTGGACAAAAATTGACCAGACTTGGTGATCGCTGTTTCCTCTCCAATCATTAAGAGTGTCAAAATAATAGTAAATTTTTGTGACAAAGTGCAGTCAGATCTAAGAATCTTTGCTAGAATTATGGAAAGCTTCTGTGATAAGTCTCCCTAAAAGAGATTGTTTGCAGTAAACTAATCTGGCTAACACGCTTTTGGGTGTGATATAGAGAAAGTTTCTTGCGATTGCGCCTAAATGGAGTGATATACAGAAGGTTGACTCATATCGTTACTCTGGAGAGTGTTATATAGAAAGTTGACCTATAATATGTAGTTAGGCACGAGGAGAATAATACGCATGCTGATATCGAGAGAATACAAGTTTATATTCGTCCATATTTATAAGAATGCTGGCACAAGTATTACAACGGTGCTACGACCATTTGCAATAAGTCCATGGCAGTGGACAGCTCATAGGTTGATAAAAAAGGTGGGCTTTCCTTCTCCTTTCTTTGATCCTCATCCATTTCCTGCGCATGTCAGTGCATCCAAAATAAAAGAGAGTTTTGGAGCAGAGAAATTCAATGAGTATTTTTCATTTGCTGTAGTCAGAAACCCATGGGATTGGCAAGTTTCACTCTACAAATATGCGTTGAAATCAGAAACACATCATCAGCATGAGTTAACAAAAAATTTAGGTAGCTTTGAAGAATATATAAAATGGCGATGTGAAAATGAAGTTAGATATCAAAAAGATTTTATATATGATAACAATGAGTTGCTTGTTGACTTTGTTGGGAGATATGAAAGCCTAGATAATGACTTCAACGAAATATGCTCTCGCATTGGAATCTCCGTCTCGTTACCAAAACTAAATGTATCAAATACAAAACCATATCAGAGTTACTATTCTGAGAAGAGTAAAGAACTTGTAAAGGAAGCATTTGAACCTGATATTAGGACATTTAATTATGAATTCTAAAAAAGTGCGATCGCCGATCTTGTAGGGTGCGTTTCCTAATCTGGCTCCCACTGCCCCACCGATCGATTTTGGGGAACGTACTCTGCCCATGGATTGAAGCTGTGAGTTTAAGTACGATGCCGCTCTGGTGGGACCAGTTGAGGAATGTTAGGGAAGATTCCCAATGTTTCGTTAAAATAGAGGGGCAAAAGTCGCCCCAGGGTCGCTTCAATGACAGTTAGACAACCCCGCTACAGTAAAGAAGAATTTGCTCGACGTGGTAATGAGATTTATCAATCTCAGGTACGTCCCCAAGTCGAGGAGGGAAATCAGGGGAGAATTGTGGCGATCGACATTGAAACAGGGGCTTTTGAAGTAGCGGATGATTTGGTAAGCGCAGCGAAGCAACTTTCTGCACGAGTGCCTGATACTCAGACATGGTTTGTTCGCATTGGGCATTCAGCCGTCGATCACTTTGGCGCAAGGAGCCTGAGAACAAAGCCATGATGCAAGGTCGTGTAAATCAAGGGTGTGAGGCGACGTTGGCGATCGCAGTCAGAAACCATGAAACAACGCAGATAGTAGATGCTGTAATTGATACAGGATTTTCAGGTTTTCTCACCTTGCCGTCTGACATAATTGCTAGGTTAGGGTTTATTTGGGAGGGTCGAGATCTTGCGACGTTAGGCGATGGGACTTTCTGCACGTTTGAAGTTTACATCGGGCTTGTGATCTGGGACGGGCAATATCGTGAGATTTACATCAACGAATCAGAGACGGTTCCGTTGATTGGGATGCAGCTATTACGAGGATACGATTTGCGAATTCAGGCAATTGAGGGTGGTTTAGTTACGATCGAAGCGTTGAAGTAGAGTGCGATGCTGAAGGCACTGGGTCGCAGTACGCCGTTGCTGTAGCAACGTGGAGGCTAGAATATATTAAGCCCTATACGTTAGATGTTGTCTATGACTGAACGACTTGAGCAGGCGATCACCCAATTAATACCAATTCTCCAAAGTCTGACTACAGAAGTTTAATCCCCCTAAATCCCCCTTAAAAAGGGTGACTTAAATTCGATGTGTAGTTTTCATTTAGAGAAATGGTATAAATTGTCAGTTTTGTCTTCTTTATTTTGCCCTCTACTCCATGAAGAAGTAGGGGCTTTTCATGGGAAAATTTTTTCTTAAGGTTTCAAATTTCCTCCTAGAATAAACTAAGTAATTGTGGCACTGGTAAAAGCAGTGATGGCGACAATAGCTATTTGTTTACAGTTTTTCAATTCCCCAACTTTCTCGATTAAATCGGGAATTTTTTGGGTTAATACTGCTTGGGATTGAATTGTTCCTTCAATTTTAGCTGTGATAATTTTGACTTCCGTGATTTCTTTGTGTAGGTTAATAAATTGCTTGTTATTTTCTTCTCTCAGGGTTTCTAGTTGTTGGCGATCATCTTCCTTTAGCGTATCAATTTGCTAGCGGGTGTCTTCTCGCAAGGAACTTATTTGCTCACGGTTTTCCTGTCGCATTGCCGAGAGTAAGTCTTTCAATTCTTGAATATCATTGCTGGTAACAGTAGTCATAGAATTAACCCCAAGAGAATCTATTTAACCGGCACTCTTTGATTTTATTATATTTCACCTACGCTAAAAAGATCAAATTCATCAAATTTAATTACCTCGGAGTCAGGATAACGGGTATCAAAACGATAACTGCTCACGGTTCCTTTTTCTGTATCTAAAATGCTAAAAACCGTCAGATCATTACTGGCAATATAGGATAAAGGTTGATTAACCCAATCCACTAGAGGAGCAATATTCGGGATAATTGCTGGTAATCCATTGGGATTACCGATGGCCGCATAATTTCTATCGAGAGGTACAGGACGTTTTTTATCACCTAAATGAGCGCCATAACTATTACCAACGTTAGAAGATTCAAGAAAATTCATACCCTTAGGACTAAGAAAACGATTCCATAAATGAGAATGACCATAAAAAACCAAATTAACCTTGGCTGATTCTAATAAGGGAATGAGATCACGAATAATATAATCATTTTCTTGGGGATAATCATAACGTACTGATCTAACTTTTCCCGTGGCATCCCGTTCAATTGTCGGCACGGGATCGGTGTAGGGTGGCACGATATTTCCTCCTAGGGTATGGGGAGGATGATGAAACATAACTACTTTATATTTAGCCTCTTGAAATTCTCGACTATTTAACTCTTTTTCTAACCATTGATATTGAGGACTACCCTGAGCAATTGGCTCAAAAATATGCTGACCGTAACCCCAGTGACTGGGACTATCTAAATCTCTTTGATTTTCGTAATATCTTCCCCTTGCACTGGGTTCTAAATTGGGATTTCTCCAGATATTAGTAACATATAAAACCACTAAACGAATATCACCAAAAGTGAGAGAATAATATTTATCTTGAGGCAAAGAAAAAATTTCTTCGTAGGTTTCTGTGTTAAAAGCATTATTTTTTAGCCAGTTTTCACTAATTGCTGCTGTATCCTCCGCTAGTTTTTTAGCAATAAATTGAGGAATAGCATCTTTAAACTGTTCATTTAAACCTGTGGAATTAGAAAATCTGCCCATAACTTCATGATTACCAATAGCAGGAAATAAGGGAGCATTTTGAATAATTTCTCCCCCTTTATAAATAGTCTGAATACCATTCTTGATCAGAGTATAATTAGCACGACCTTGTAAACAGGGAAAAAATGCCCCACCGCGACTATCATCAAACCATTCGGAAGCTCGATCGGGTATATTAACTAAATCTCCCGCTAAAAAAACTGCATCCACCTGTCCAATAGTTTCAATAACTTTTTGTAAATTAGCGGCAGTCATAGGCATTAATTGATGATCGGAAGTGAGCAGAATTTTGAGATTAGTTCCTTTTTTTGGTCTTGGGGTAAGAGTATAAATATCACTTCTAATCGCTTTATTTTCCTGAAAACTGGTGACTTGATAGGGAATCCTTTCCCCGGGATTTAAATCAGTAATTTCGGCCTGATGTCGCCAGATTTCTCGATCGGTTAAAGATTGATAAGCTTCAAGGGTTCTCGATTTGGCATCTTCTCTAACTCTAGTTAATTTGCTAGTGCAAGCGGGGGCCATTTTCTCTAGTTTTTCCCCGTAGCGCACCTGATGACCAGTGCCAAAAAATTCCGTAAACCAAATCACTTGTATTGATGTTTCGGTGGGTAATTGTAAAAAAGGTTCGGTTAAAAGTTGCTCCTTGTTCATTGTCGCTAAAAGATAACTGCTGTGCTGCATTTAAACAGTCTTAAGGAATAATTGAGATAGTCCACAACTTCACCGGTAATAACTAGCAGATTCCCTATTTTATCGGCTAATCTAAAACCTTAGACTCTAACTGCTGCCGTTGCCAGAGATTTTGATAGACTCCGGGGACTGCGATTAACTCCTCGTGGGTTCCCATTTGGACAATTTCTCCGCGATCCATGACAAAAATCCGATCAGCAGTGGCAGCGGCCAATAATTGATGGGAGATAAAAATCACGGTTTTTTGGCTTTCTTGGCTGAGATTTTCCAAAATAGCCGTGGCCGTTTGATTATCGACGCTAGATAGGGCATCATCAAGGATTAAAATCGGTGCTTGGATGGCTAAAGCACGCGCTAAAGAGGTCCGTTGACGTTGACCCCCGGAAAGAGTAATCCCACGTTCTCCCACTAAAGTTCCGTATTTTTGCGGGAAATTCTCGATTTCCTCCTCAATTCTCGCTTGTTTGGCCGCCGATTTCACTGCCGAAAAATTCAGCAGCGGATCGCCATAACGGATATTATCTTCGATGGTGGTACTAAATAAAAAACTTTCTTGGGGAACATAAGCGATCGCTTTTCGCAGATCTTCAAGAGCAATTTGAGTGACATCTTGATTATCAATAAATAACTGTCCTTCCGCAATATCCAAAAGACGGGGAATAGCGTTAGCAAGGGTAGATTTTCCCGACCTGATCGCACCGACTACCGCTACCATTTCTCCCGGATTAATGGTAAAAGAAAGAGATTTTAAGGCTGGTTCTTTAGCATCAGGATAGAAAAAAGTCAAGGCTTTGGCGGTAATTTTTCCTTGAATATTTTTTAGGTGAATACAATCGGCATTGTCTTTAATTTTAGCCTCAGCTAACAGGATAGTTTCTAGGCGATCGATACTCACTTCTCCCTGTTGGTAGGCCGTAATAGTGAAACCTAATAAAGCAGTGGGAAAAACTAATCTTTCCGCCAAAATTAACAGAGCAATAAAGTCCCCAATGGTGATATTATCCGATATAATTTGTCTAGTACCGAGGGCAAGCAACGCCAATAAACTCACATAGGATAAAGCTTCAATCAGGGGAAAAAGAAAATTACGAGTCTGGACTAAATCTAAATTAGCCTGTAATAATTTGCGATTTCTTTGTTTAAATGCTAGGCGCTCGTTACCTTCTTGGGCATAGATTTTAATCAGAGTAATACCACTCATATCCTCTTGAATTAAATCGCTCAGATGCGAGAGTTTTTCTTGTACTTTTTTCTGTTGCCGCTGCAGACGACCACTAAATAACTGCACAGCAATTAACATCAAAGGATAGACAGAAATGGCGGCGACTGAAAGGGGAATATGAATCGCTAACATTACGGGCAAAGTTAACCCATAGGCAAAAAAAGTATTAGCCAAACTGAGCAAAGCAAAACCCACCAGACGACGGATATTATCCACATCGCTAGTGGCACGGTTGATTAAATCTCCTGAAGTTTGCCGCGAAAAATAGGCAGGTTCAAGGGTTAATAAATGCTGAAAGATTTTTTGTTTAAGATCGAACTCTACCTGACGACCGATCCCGAATAATAACACTCTGGATATCATGCGGATAAACCACATAATCGAGGCTAAAGCGATAATAAAAATCACATAGTAAATGATTTTTTGGAAGTCAAAGGATTTACTTAAATCATCGATGCTATCCCGGATTAAAAGCGGTATATAAACACCCAAAAGATTAACAACAAGCAAAGCAACTACCCCCCAAGTTACTATTTGCCAATGGGGACGTAGATAATTTGCTAGTTTTTTAATGCGAGAATAAGCCATATTCAGTTATCAGTTATCAGTTATCAGTTATCAGTGAGCAGTTAGAACAGGGAACAGGTAAAAGGGGGAATAGCCCCCCAAGATTTTATTTTTTCTCCTTGTACTGATTTGGTGGCGGTTTAACATTAGAACCACCCGTGGGCGGTTTACCAGGGGGTTTATCAATTTTAGCTTGATAGCCGTCGTTTTTCTGAACCCGTCGTTCTTGTTTTTTGGACATTTAAGTTACCTCTGTTTGATGCTGCCAAAATTCAATCAGCTAAGACGTATTTAAACCGCTTATTCTTAGATTAGCCAAATCTCCCTCAATCCCTTTACTGTTGCCAGAGTGCAAGAGTGCCTCATCTTAACAAGCAATTTAAATACGCGGGCAGCTTATTACATTTTGGGCGCACGCAGTTCGATAAACTCACTGACCACGATGGGCCCCTACCATTGGTGCAATAATATTATTGTAGGGGCGAATTGCCTTCACCCTCTTTTAATAACTTCTGCTGCTCACCATAAGTGAGAGAGATTCACAAATGTGAGCTGCACCCAACCAGTAATCATTGAACTGCAAACTCAAATCCGATAACTGAGTCAAGATGGCTAAAAATCCCCATCGCCCTACCATGCGTTTCAGACAAATTTTTATGCTTTTATTACATGGCTGACAATATTTTGTAACAATCTATACGAATTTTCCTGTTGAAGACTGTAAATTTAAGTTAATTGCTTCGGTGATAACCCTGAAATAAACTGATCTTTCTAGCCCAGATGACCAAAAACCGCCCCTATCTATCTATCGACTCCTCAAAACTGTTATGCTTCTAGAAAAAATCTCTTAGACAAAAACTACTGCTAAATCTCCCCAGATGGAGAAGCAAAAGCGATCGAGAGATAAAAATAGTCAAAGCCTCCTTACTGAATCAACAGTTACTTGCAAGAAATCTTCTCGGTTATCACCGCAGTCAGTTAGGGGAAATAATGAGAATTTTTCACCGTTTCATCACCTTTGTTTAGTTTCTAATCACGATTTTTTAGTCCATGAGTAAACTTTCTAGACGTAGATTTATCTTCACTGCCGGAGCAACTGCCGTAGGAACAGCAATTCTCCACGGTTGCGCCACTCCCAATAATACCGCGACCAGTCCCTCCCCGGCCGGCAGTCCTGCCGCTTCCCCCGTTGCCGGTGGAGAAACTCCCGAAGTCACCACCGCTAAACTAGGTTTTATTGCCCTCACCGACGCTGCCCCCTTAATTATCGCCAAGGAAAAAGGTTTATTCGCTAAACACGGGATGCCCGATGTGCAAGTGATGAAACAAGCTTCTTGGGCTGCAACCCGGGATAACCTCGAATTAGGTTCGGCGGGTAACGGTATCGATGGGGCGCATATTTTATCCCCCATGCCCTACCTAATGACCTTGGGCAAAATCACCAAACAGCCAGTACCGATGTATATTCTGGCGCGTTTGAATACCAATGGTCAAGCGATTTCTGTGGCTAACGAATACATGGATCTAAAGGTTGCCCTCGATAGCGGTGTACTGAAAGAATCCTTCGCTAAAGCTAAATCTGCGGGCAAAGAAGTTAAAGCCGCCGTCACTTTCCCCGGTGGTACTCACGATCTCTGGATGCGCTATTGGTTAGCCGCCGGTGGCATCGATCCGAATAAAGATCTATCCCTAATTGTTGTTCCTCCGGCACAAATGGTGGCTAACATGAAAGTCGGCACGATGCAAGCTTTCTGTGTGGGGGAACCTTGGAACGCCCAATTGGTTAACAAAAAACTCGGTTATTCGGCCCTGATTACCGGGGAACTGTGGAAGGATCACCCTGAAAAAGCCTTCGCTTTACGCGCCGATTGGGTGGATAAAAATCCCAAAGCGGCAAAAGCTTTAACTATGGCTGTTCTAGAAGCGCAACAATGGTGCAATGATCCCGCTAATGTTAAGGAAATGTGCGAGATTATTTCGGGACGGGAATGGCTGAAAATTGACCCCGCCGATATCTTGGGAAGAATGCAGGGTAATATCGATTTCGGTGATGGTCGCAAAATCGAAAATAGCCCCGTAGCCATGAAATTCTGGGCTGATAACGCTTCCTATCCCTACAAGAGTCATGATACTTGGTTTGTGATTGAAGACATCCGTTGGGGCTATATTCCCGCCGATACAGACATCAAAGCTTTAGTTGATAAGGTTAACCGGGAAGATATCTGGAGAGAAGCCGCCACAGCCCTCAATGTTCCGGCTGATCAAATTCCCACCTCTACCTCTCGCGGTGTGGAAACTTTCTTTGATGGTGTTACTTTTGACCCCGAAAATCCCACCGCTTACCTGAAATCTCTCAAGATTAAAAAGGTTTAAATCAGTGAGCAGTGATTCAGTAACCGGTCAACAGTTAAAGATCATTTGCTGATAACTGGTAATTAATAACTGATAACTGATCACTGATGCTGATCACTGATAACTGAACCACTCCACCACTGATAACTGAACCACTGATAACTGAACCACTGATAACTGATAACTGATTATGGCTGTTTCTATTTCTCGTCGTTCTCAAGGTCGGAAATGGGTAAAAGACCTGAAAAAAAAATTATCCAAACTAGCAACTTCGGCGATTGCTTTATTAATTTTCCTTCTCCTGTGGCAAATTCTCTGTTTTAGTCCCGATGCTCCCCTTCCTAGTCCCACTAAAGTGGTTAGCGAGACCTGGGAATTAATTATTAATCCCTTTTTCAATAATGGTGGCACGGATGTGGGGTTATTCTGGCAAATTTTTGCCAGTTTACAACGGGTGGCCGTCGGTTTTACCCTTGCCGCTATTGTTGGCATCGCTGCGGGTATTTTAATCGGTAGTAGCGCCCTAATTTATGATGCGATCGATCCGATTTTCCAAATCCTGCGTACCGTTCCCCCCCTAGCTTGGCTACCCATCTCCCTAGCGGCTTTTCGTAATAACGAACCTAGTGCCATATTTGTAATTTTTATTACAGCAATTTGGCCAATTATTATTAACACAGCCGTGGGAGTACAACAGGTTCCCCAAGACTATAAAAACGTCTCTAGAGTGCTAAAATTATCAAAAGTTGAATACTTTTTCAACATTCTTTTTCCCGCCACCGTTCCCTACGTTTTCACGGGATTAAGAATCGGTATCGGTTTATCTTGGTTGGCGATTGTAGCGGCAGAAATGCTGATCGGTGGCGTGGGAATTGGCTTCTTTATCTGGGATGCTTGGAATAGTTCCATGATCAGTGAAATTATCCTCGCCCTGATTTATGTGGGTATTGTTGGTTTCCTACTCGATCGCCTCATGGCCTACATTGCTAAATTAGTTGTACCCGAAGAAAATAAATAGGGTTTGCGGCAAAAAGTTTTTCGGTGGGGGCAGGGTGTGGGGAGCTTTTTAAGTAAACAGTAAACAGTAAACTAAAAACTCACATCTGATAACTGACAACTGATAACTGACAACTGATAACTGACAACTGATAACTGATAACTGATAACTGATAACTGAAAATGTCTGCATTTATTGAAGTCGATCACATTGATAAGGTTTTCCCTCTGCCCGATGGCCGTCAATATATCGCCCTAAAAAATATCGATCTCAGCGTTACTCAAGGGGAATTTATCTCTTTAATCGGTCATTCCGGTTGCGGGAAATCCACCCTCTTAAATATGGTCGCTGGACTTGATCGCCCGACAGTGGGAGGGGTGATTTTAGAGGGAAGAGAAATTAAAGGTCCCGGTCCCGATCGCATGGTGGTCTTCCAGAATTATTCGCTGCTGCCCTGGTTAACCGTCCGGGAAAATATCGCCCTGGGAGTTAACCGTGTCCTGCGTCATCTACCGGCTGCTGAACGCAAAAGTGTCATCGAACATAGTATCGATATGGTACACCTGCGCCATGCCGCCAACAAACGACCGGGAGAATTATCGGGAGGCATGAAACAACGGGTAGCGATCGCCCGCGCTTTAGCCCTACGGCCAAAAGTCCTGCTACTCGATGAACCCTTTGGGGCGCTGGATGCGTTAACCAGAGGCAATTTACAGGAACGTTTGATGGAAATCGTCGAAGAAAGCCACGTTACCTGTATCATGGTCACGCACGATGTGGATGAAGCCCTATTACTATCCGATCGAGTGGTGATGTTAACCACCGGTCCAGAGGCCCATATCGGTCAGATTCTCGATGTTCCCATTCCCCGGCCCCGGCATCGTTTAGAAGTAGTTAACCATCCCAGTTACTACGCCCTCCGTAACGAGATCGTTTATTTCCTCAACCAACAGAAGCGATCGAAGAAAGTCGGTCAACCCACCGGACCGGTGACAGTGATCGGCCAAGCTACCCGACTGAAAACCAATCCTACCATCGGTTTTATCCCCCTCACCGATTGCGCCCCGATTATTATCGCCAAAGAGAAAGGTTTCTTCGCCGAGGAAGGATTAGAGGATGTTATCCTGCAACGGGAACCCAACTGGAAAGCACTCGCCCAAGGAGTGGCCACCGGTCGTCTCGATGCGGCCCAGATGGTGGCGGGAATGCCCCTCAGCATGACCATTGGCGCTGGCAATAAGCCCTCTGTCCCCGTCATTAGTGCTTTGGTACTCAGTCGCAACGGTAACGCCATCACCCTCAGCAATAAATACAGGGAATTGGGGGTAGAAAAACTCGAGGACTTAAAGGATGCCCTCCAGCAAAGTCCCGATAAAATCGCCACTTTCGGCATGGTTCACCCTGCCTCCATGCACAATCTGCTGTTACGCTACTGGTTAGCTAGTGGCGGTATCGATCCCGATAGTGATGTCAATTTAGCCGTAATTCCGCCGCCTCAGATGGTTTCCCTACTAAAAGCGGGTAAGATCGACGGTTATTGTGTGGGGGAACCCTGGAACTCCTACGCCGTTCACGAAAAATTAGGCTACGTTATCGCCACCGATCTTGATATTTGGCCCGGACACCAGGAAAAAGTCCTCGGAGTCAAGGAAACTTGGGCAGCTAAACATCCCGAAACCCATATCGCCATGGTGAAAGCTTTAATTAAAGCCTGCGAATACTGCGATGATCAGCGTAATCGAGAAGATATCGTTAATATTCTCAGTCAGCCCCAGTATGTGGGTGTGGATAGGGCAATTATTCGCCCCGGTTTCCTCGATGGTTACGATCGCGGTTTAGGAACCGCCCCCGAACCCCTATTCCGATTTAACCAGTTTTACGTCGATCAAGCTAACTGTCCGGGCCGCAGTGAAGCCCTATGGACCCTAACTCAGCTTGCCCGTTGGGGTTACGCACCGTTCCCTCGCAACTGGGTGGAAGTGATTGAACGCGTCCGTCGTCCCGATCTGTTTGGTGAAGCTTGCCGGTCCCTGGGCCTTCCCGATTTGGAACCCGATCGCCACAGTTTTGCCCTCTTTGATCATCTTATTTTCAGTCCCGACGATCCGATCGGCTATCTGGAACGTTTCTCGATCCGTCGCGATTATCGCGTCTCAGAAGTTCTCCTCGATGATCCCGTCGCTAATTAAGGTTGGCTGAATAAATCTAAAAACCTTGTTGGGTAAAACTTTTAGACTTTTTGGCAATCAGAAAGTACCATATCTGGGAGTGATCGGGGGGAAAATTCCGGGACTTTTTCCCTGAAAATTAGGTAATTGACCAGATGAAAATCGCTAAAACCCTACACCCCACACCCCACACCCCACACC
>NZ_JADEVX010000099.1:0-16346 GCF_015207925.1 Microcystis sp. LEGE 00066
CCCCACACCCTACACCCCACACCCTACATCCCATTCCCCCAAAATTCCCTAATTTTCCCGACTTTTGCCTTTTTATTCCCTAAGATAGAGACTCGTGTAAACAAATTTAATTAAAATCGCAAAAAACCTGAAAAAATACTAAAATGTGATTAAGAATGTTATTTTTAGCGTTGTAAGGCTAAATCTTTCTCGATAACATTGTAATCATACCTCCACACTCTTTTGTACAAAGGACTGCACCTTTGTTAACTTATGGATATACAACTGATCAACATCGGCTTCGGTAATATTGTTTCCGCTAATCGGGTTATCGCCATCGTTAGCCCAGAATCGGCTCCTATCAAACGCATCATCAGTGATGCTCGGGATAAAGGCTGTTTAATCGATGCTACATACGGAAGACGGACTCGTGCGGTGATCATCACCGATTCTAGTCATGTAGTGCTGTCGGCCATTCAACCAGAAACCGTGGCTCACCGTTTCGTGGTCAACAAGGAAGCCCCTGTTAATAGTAGCAACTAAGTTATTAACCCCATGCAACCCGGTCAATTAATCGTCATTACTGGCCCTAGCGGTGTGGGCAAGGGTACGCTAGTACGGCATTTACTAACTCGTTTCCCTAACCTCTACCTGTCCGTATCCGCCACTACGCGCCCACCTCGACCGGGTGAAATTGAGGGGGAAGATTACTACTTTCTCGACCGTCCCAGTTTCGAGGAGAAAATGGCAGCGGGACAATTTCTTGAATCGGCCGAATACGCGGGCAACTACTATGGAACACCCCAATCAGCGATCGCTGCTCAATTAGCAGCAGGCCAGACCGTCATTCTAGAAATCGAACTAGAGGGAGCCAGACAGGTCTGTCAAAGCTTCCCCGAAGCGAGGAGAATCTTTATCCTACCCCCCAGTTTCGAGGAATTAGAGCGTCGTTTGCGCGACCGGGGCAAAGATGCCGAAACAGCGATCGCCCGTCGCCTGGAGCGCGCCCGAGAAGAATTGGCCGCCAGCGAGGAATTCCCCTATCAAATCGTCAATGATGACCTAGAAACCGCCCTAGATGCCATCGAGAAGATTATTTTTAGCCGTTAGCCATCAAGGGGCAGCAGCCAGTGGTCGGTCGTCAGCCTTGAATCAGTTATCGGTTATCAGATGTGAGTTTTCAGTTCACTGATTACTGTTCACTGTTCACTGAAAATACTTCCCCACTTCCCCGAATCCCTATCCCCCATTCCCTAAGTTACAATCAAAAAACCAACCGCAGCAGCAAGACAAGAAAGCGCAATGATTCCTACCGTTATTGAAACCACAGGCCGGGGCGAACGCGCCTTCGATATCTACTCCCGACTACTCCGGGAAAGAATCGTCTTTTTGGGACAAGAAGTGACCAGCGACCTGGCTAACCTAATCGTCGCCCAATTACTCTTTCTAGAAGCAGAAGACCCCGAAAAAGATATTTACTTGTATATCAACTCCCCCGGTGGTTCCGTTTCGGCCGGATTAGGGATTTTTGACACCATGAATCAAATCCGTCCCGATGTCAGCACCATTTGTATTGGTTTAGCCGCCAGTATGGGGGCTTTTCTCCTCAGTGCCGGCAAACCGGGCAAAAGAATGAGCCTACCCAACTCGCGGATCATGATTCACCAACCCCTCGGCGGCGCCCAAGGTCAGGCCACCGATATCGAAATTCAGGCCAAAGAAATTCTCTATCTCAAACAATTACTCAATCAACACCTAGCTAGTCATACCGGTAAACCTCTCGACCTCATCGCCGAGGATACGGAAAGGGATTTCTTTATGTCCGCCGAAGAGGCTCTAGACTATGGTTTAATCGATCAAGTCATCGATCGCAGTCCTTCCGCTTCCAACCCTCCCCAGTAAATAATTATGATCGGGTAGGCCCTGTCTGCCCAGATTTTGTTGACACTCCCATCGCACTCATGGGATAGAGCTTAAATCTCCCCTTGCGCTCGGTGAGCGTAGTCGAACCGAGCGCAACTCGAACCGAGCGCAACTCGAGGTGCCAGTTTCCAATATGCCCTATCGTAAGTACCTAAGCAAAATTAATTACACATATCTAACCACCTCTTGCCTTTTGCCTTTTGCCTTTCTTCACTAGGAAATTTATTTTGCACGACTACTTAGCTTTTTTGAGTATATTTAATAAGGACGATAAATATAAATATAAATATAAGTGTTTGGAGAATCAAAATGTGGCGAAATGTGTCGAAGTGCTGTTCTATACTGGTCAGCTTTTCATCAGGGGAACCCTGGGGCGAATTACTTCGCTCCTTTAAAAGCCCCGTCTCATCGGTAAAACATACATAGCCTCCCGGCTGACATTCAAGGTAAAAAATAATGGCTCTTCGTTACTTGTTATGGTTCGATAGGGGGGCATAAATCAACAAAATCTTTATCTGGTAAGGGATTTAATTGATTAGTTCGCTTTAGATAAAAAACAATTGATAAAAATCGCCCAATGTCTTTCTCTATAAGGGTTCCATCCCTTATAACTCCCGTCTATTGCATAAGACAAACCGAAGAACCAAAATAATAAACTAAAAAAAGAAAACATTCACAAGTATGTTTCCTCTGCTTTAATACTATTGTGATAATTGCGACTTGATCCGTCGATAGAATTCAGCCGTTAGTCGTCAGGAGTCGGTCGTCAGGAAGTGGTAAAATGGGGCAATGGGGAATTCAACTAAAACCCCAAAACCCAACACCTTCTAACTGATAACTGATAACTGATAACTGATAACTGATAACTGACTCCCCATCTCCTCACTTATGCAGAATTTAGACGAAAATAGCCTCGATTGCGCCCCTAGTAAACCGGATTTAGCCGAACAAAGACAGGAATTTCGGGGACTTAGCAATAAAGTTTATTTTAATTTCGGTGGTCAGGGAACCTTGCCCAAAGCCGGATTAGAAGCGATTATCGATACCTATAATTTTCTCCAACAAAAGGGGCCTTTTTCAGGACAGGTAAACGATTGGATTACCAAAAAAACGGAACTTCTCAGGCAAGAAATGGCGCAAGAATTGGGAATCAGCCCCAGAACTCTCTCTATCACCGAGGATGTTACTGTGGGCTGTAATATCGCCCTCTGGGGGGTTGATTGGCAAGCGGGGGAACATATTTTACTAACCGATTGTGAACACCCCGGAATTATCGCCACAGTTCGGGAAATTGCCCGTCGTTATCATCTGGAAATCTCCACTTGTCCTATTCGGGAAACTTTAAACGGCGGCAACCCGATAGAAGTCATTTCCGCTCATTTACGTCCAAAAACTAGGGTTTTGGTGATTAGTCACGTTCTCTGGAATACTGGACAGGTTTTACCCCTCAAGGAAATCTCGCAACTTTGTCATGATAATTCTGTCACCGAAAAACCCGTTTTAGTGGTGGTGGATGCTGCCCAATCCGTGGGTTGTTTGCCCTTGGATTTAAGCGCCACTGCCGCCGATTGTTATGCTTTTACAGGTCATAAATGGTGGTGTGGACCGGCTGGTGTGGGAGGATTGTATATTCGTCCCGAAATTTTCCCTAGTTTACAGCCCACTTTTATCGGTTGGCGAGGTATTGAAACAGATAAGCAAGGACAGCCTATCGGTTGGAAACCGGACGCTAGACGCTTTGAAGTGGCCACTTCTGCCTATCCTCAATTTGAGGGTTTAAGGGCAACTATTGCGGTACATAACGCCTGGGGTGATGGGGGACAAAGATACGAAAAAATCTGTCAATTAGCGGCTTATCTCTGGGAAGAATTAAAGACGATTAAAGGGGTGAAATGTTTAAAAAATTCTCCACCCGAATCTGGTTTAGTTTCCTTTCAAATTGACTCGGCCATCACCCCACAAAATTTAGTGCAACAGCTAGAAAAACAAGGGTTTTTACTGCGAACTCTCCTCGACCCCCTCTGTGTGCGTGCCTGTGTTCATTATTTCACTTTGCCCTCAGAAATCGAGCAGTTAGTAGCAGCTATCAAAAAGTTAGTCTAAACTGCGTCGGGGATATTTTTATCCCTCGGCCATTAAGCGCAATAATTCGTCAGTAGATAACTTACCGCTTGCGTCGGTCCCCTCCAATAAACTATCGGCGAGATCGCGTTTATGGTGGTGCAGATCGACAATTTTTTCCTCGATCGTATCCTTGGCCACTAAGCGATAAATCGTCACCGGACGTTTTTGGCCGATACGGTGGGCGCGATCGGAGGCCTGATCCTCCACTGCGGGATTCCACCAGGGATCAAGATGGATAACATAATCGGCCGCGGTGAGATTTAATCCTGTCCCCCCGGCTTTTAAACTAATTAAAAATACGTCCCCTTCCCCCGCTTGAAACGCTTTCACCTGTTTCTGCCGATCGCTGGCTGGGGTACTACCATCGAGGTATTGATATTTTATCTGTCTTTGATCGAGATAACTGCGGACAATCGCTAAATGATCGACAAATTGACTAAATACCAACGCTTTATGCTGATTATCTAATAATTCATCCAGAATTTCCGCGAAACGGGACAATTTCGAGCCGGCTAAATCCAAATCTGGAGCCACTAACTGCGGGTGACAGCAGGCCCGGCGTAATTTCATGATCTCTGCCAGTACCTGGAGATGTTTTGCCCCGGCGGTACTGTCACTCTCGCTTAATTTCTCCAAAGCACGCCGCCGTAAGGCCTCGTAAAACGCCTTCTCCTCGACGCTTAACTCGATCGGGACTAAAATCTCGGTACGCGGCGGTAATTCCGCCAGAACTTGGTTTTTTGTGCGCCGGAGAAGGAAAGGCCGCACCAGTTTTTTTAACTGTTCGCGAGCGGTTTTATCGCCGTATTTTTCGATCGGGGTGGCGAAACGGTGATCAAAACTTTCCAAAGACCCCAACAATCCGGGGTTAATAAAACGGAAAAGATTCCATAATTCCCCTAAATGATTCTCGATCGGTGTTCCTGTGGTGATTAGTTTAAAATCCCCCCGCAGATTCATCGCCGCTTTCGATCGCTTGGTGGAGAAATTCTTAATCGCTTGGGCCTCATCGAGAACGATTGTCCGCCATTCTACCCCGGCCAACATGGTAGCCACTTCTTCCTGCTGTAATAACCCATAGCTACAGACCAACAGATCAAAAGGTTGCAGTCGATCGAGTAGCGCTTGCCGATCGCCTGTTCCCAGTTGGATGATATTTAAGGTGGGTGCGAACCTTTCCGCCTCACTAATCCAGTTCAAACATACTGAAGTAGGAGCGATCGCTAAAGTCGGTCCCTCGGAGGCGCGGGTTAGGATCACTGCCAGGGCCTGTAAAGTTTTCCCTAATCCCATATCATCGGCCAAACAGGCCCCGGCCCCCCACTGGGCCAGCCTAGCTAACCAACGAAAGCCTTCCAATTGATAGTCGCGCAATTCTGCCTGTAGAGTTGAGGGAACTTCTGGGGTAAAATCCTGACTCTCCTGAAAGCGTTGTAAATTATCGCGCCAACGTTTATCGGCCTTGAGTTGTCCCACTTCCTCACTGAGTTCCGAGAGAATCGGGGCAGCGAAGGGATGAAACCGCAAACCGTCGCCGGACTTTTCCGAGAAAGCGCGCATTTCCTGTAACCGTTCCCGAAATGCCTCGGTTAGGGCGAGAAATTGACCATCTCCGAGGGGAATAAACCGCCCTGGGGATCCCTCTAGCAATTTCATCAACTCCTGCATACTCAGCACCGATTTCTCCTCTAGGTGCAGTTCCCCACTGACGGCAAACCAATCCCGTTGACTGTGGATATTTAGGTATAGGTCTTGTAATCGAAGCTGACGCGTCACCCGCCATTTTTCCCCTTCTGGCCATTCCACAAGGACGCTATCGTTTAATTCCCGCAATTCCAGCAGTAGATCTAGACAATCCTCTGGATTTTCTAGCCGCCATTCCCCATTTTCTTCCTCAAAACTGATCAGGGTGGGACAAGAATCGATCGCTGTTTGGGCCAGTTTTTTCTCTAGAGCTAGATCTCTGGTGGTTTGCAGCCGTTCCCCCTCGATCTCGGCGATTACTGTTTCTCCCCCTTTTCCAGGCTGGAAATAGGGACCAGCTGCCCCAAAAGGACGGCTGAGAACCGCCACTTTTAAACCCTCTCCGGCCGGTAAGAGATGAATCCGGGGTTGACTATCGGCTGCCACTGACCGGGCTGCTTTTCCTCCCCCGATATCGGAATGTACTGTCACTATCCCGGACAGGGAATTGATCGCGGCCAGCACTTTTTCCCGGCCCTTGTCGGGTACTTCTAAGCGGTTGCTTTTGCCGATAATGTCGGCGATGCTTCGGTGTTCCGGCTTGACTTCGATTACCTTAACGCGAGTGGGGGTTTCTTTCCAAATCAGCACTTCTTGGCGATCGCTGAGATCGGGCAGTAAAGACAGGATTAATTTACCCGATTTTTCCTTTCTTACTCGCAATTCCGGTTCCCCAGCGACGATTTCTACCCGCGTTCTGGGGGAATCTTCCCAAAACACCAGGGGATGACCGATCAGTTCGATAATTGCCCGGCTCTCAAAGTGATACTCATTCTGGCCATAGTAACTGGATTCCACGAAGATATGGGCACAAATTTTCAGGTCTTGCGGGGTTAAATAGTCAATTTCCCCAGTTTTTCGCAGACGTTTCAGGGAGACGGGACGGCCACGACTCCAATTACCCCGCGCGTCGAGTTTTTGTTCTTTTGGTTGCAGGAAATAATCCTCGGAATGGATAGTGAGAAACCAAGCAAGGCGGACGACGGGGTTAGATTTACCCGGGGTTGGTGTGGGCGCGCACAGATTAGTCAAGGCATTCAGGCACAGTTGCCAAGCTTCTTGGGGTTCGATCGCATCTACCAGGGGGGAAGGGAGACGCTGGTTTTTAAGCACCTCCACTTCCGGGGTTCGATCGAGTCGGGACAGTAGGGCCCCGGTTTCTAGGGCTAACCAATGGTAGCCGGCGGCCTTGGCATCTTTGTAGAGGGGCAAGAGTAGGCGGGGCAGATGTTTTTTGGCGATGTCGCTGCTCATCCAGTAGAGACAGATACTACAGATAAGAGTCTCTAGACCCTGGCCCATTTGGTAGGGATTGATCGTCGCGTCGATGATTGCGTCTTTGGCCTGCATATCTCCCTGACGGGCAGCGATGATTTTTTCCAGACGGGCATAGATAGGACTGAAAGGATGATCGTTTTGACGCGTCACCCAATTGGTATAGCTGGCGGCTTCGGCGAGACGTTCGGGGGTTCCTTCTTTGAGGAGGGCGAAAATAAAGGAGAAGCCGCTAATCGAAGAAAAATAGATTTTTTGTTTTCCTTTGGCTTTTTTTAGGGCTTTAAGGGCGAGGGTATATTCTTGGATCGCTTTGCTGTTTTCCCCGCCTAGAAAGGCAATCCAACCCCGTATCGCCCCGATTTCTGCTGCTTGGCTTTCCGGAAAGGGGCGATCAAGATACCGACGCACTCTATCGCTTTGTCCTCTGATGATTGCCTGTTCAAGCCACAAATGGGCTTCGGAAACACTGGTCTGGTCTTGACAGAGTTCTTCTAGGAGGGAAAAAGCTCCATCGGCGCGAGTTATTTTTTCAAAAGCCTTGACAAGAATGCTATTTAGTGCTATGGCTTGAAATTTGGTCGGTTGCGTCCGTAACCAATCCCCATCGAAGGGGTTATCGTAGATGAGAACCAGAAGGTCTTCTAGGCTGGTTTTTGAGGAGGAATAGCTGGTTTTCTGATAATGGGCGATTTGTTGTTCGATCGAGTCGAAATCCTGACGATAGATGGCCAGACGGATTTCTCGGATTAATTGCTCTTTTCCCTGAAAAACTAGGCTTTCATCCCAACGAGTTCGGGGTTGCGGCAGTTTTGCCTTGATAATCTCGGCAAAACGCTTGAATTCTCCCTTGCTAACGCTATCACGGCTGGCAATCTCGACGAGGAGGGGATGACAGCGCGGCCCGTAGCCTTTGTCCTGGGTGATTACTTCCGCTTCTAGGAGGATATCTAAATGGGATTTCAGGGTTTGGCCGTTAAATCGCCGGTTGTTCTCGTCGCGGTAATGAGCTTGATTTAAACAGTCTAGAAAAGTGCTGCGGGCGATCGGTTCATAGATTAGGGAAAAAAGACGGACGATCACCTGATCGAGTGCCGATAATTTTTGGTAGCGTTCGATGAGTTGGCGGCGGATTTGCTCTATATCTTGCATATTCGGTTATATTCGCTGATAATCCTAATCTTTTTGCGGGGATATGGCTGCAATTTATGGACGGGTTTCCAAAAAAGGTTCGATATCGATCGGGAACCAATCCCCGTCTAATACCTGTTCGAGAGTGAATATAGACTCTAGGGGAATCGCATTTTTATCGACTATCCTAGCGTTAATCAGGGATTTTCTAGCGGTTAAATAGGCTTTTTCCCAAGAATCGCGGGCATGGTTGACGAGGGTGGCACTATCTATTTTTTGTTCTAATTGCGATCGGAAAGCCGCGATCTCCACTATCCAGTGACGGGCATTCCGTTCTTTTTCCGATTCCCAATAGGATAGTTTGAGCAAGTGTTCAATTAAAACGGTTAATAAACTCGTTATTGCCTGTCTCTCGCTTTTTCCCATGCACTCCACTTCCTCGATCAGGTTTTCCCAGTCCACCAGGTCAAACTCTTTTCGCTTTAACAGTTCGGCGGTTTTTTCTGTCCAGAGAACAAAATCTTCCTCGTAGAGAGCGGTCATCATAGATTTCTCATCCCGACTGGGAGCGCGGGGTAATGGCTCGATTATAACTCTCGATCGCTATCCTCGATCAGCTTCTAGTCCAGGGGAATTTTTGCCAAGTTAGAGATTTATCCTCTAGCACAAGTTGTTATTTTTGTCAAGAAAACTTTTTCTTTTTAACAAAAGTACACAAATATTTTGAGCAACCTTATTGACGATGTTATTTTGGGAGTAGAGGGGAAAGATAACCTCACTGCTAGAATTTAATTTTCAGACCAATAACCTCAGAGCAGAAATTATGACCTTTACACCAGCTATTGATCCAGATATTGAATACCCCGACAGTGACGGTAAACCCATGGCTGATAATACCGAACAATACGAATGGATCGTGAAAATTAAAGAAAACCTTGAGATTATTTTTGCTAATTCTCCTAATGTTTTTATTGCTGGAGGTCTGCTCTGGTATCCCGTCCAAGATAAGAAAATTACTGAACCGGTTGCTCCCGATGTTATGGTAGTATTTGGTCGTCCGAAAGGAAGACGGGGTTCCTATAAACAATGGCAAGAAGATAACATCGCTCCTCAAGTGGTCTTTGAAATTCTCTCCCCTTCTAACAGCTTAGAAGAAATGGAGCGAAAACTACTGTTTTATCAACGTTATGGAGTGGAAGAATACTATCTCTATGATCCAGATCCTCATAGTTTTCAAGGATGGTTGAGACAGGAAGGAATATTAAGTTCTATACCTGAGATTAAGGGATGGGTTAGTCCTCGGTTAAGTATCCGATTTGATTTGAGAGAAGATGGGTTAGAAATTTATAGTTTAGATGGTCAGAAATTTTTAACTTCTCTTGAGTTATCTCAAAAAGCTGAACAAGCGAGTTTACAATTGGAACAAGAGCGTCTTAAAGCTGAAGAAGCAAGTTTACAATTAGAACAAGAGCGTCTTAAAGCTGAACGTTTAGCTGAATATATCCGTTCTCTAGGAATTGATCCCGATACTTTATGAATATTTAAAGGAGTATAAATTATGACCTTTACACCAGCTATTGATCCAGATATTGAATACCCCGATAGTGACGGTAAACCCATGGCCGATAATACCGAACAATACGAATGGATCGTGAAAATTAAAGAAAACCTTGAGATTCTCTTTGCTAACTCTCCTAACGTTTTTATTGCCGGAGATCTGCTCTGGTATCCCGTCCAAGATAAGAAAATTACTGAACCGGTTGCTCCCGATGTTATGGTAGTATTTGGTCGTCCGAAAGGAAGACGGGGTTCCTATAAACAATGGCAAGAAGATAACATCGCTCCTCAAGTGGTCTTTGAAATTCTCTCCCCTTCTAACAGCTTAGAAGAAATGGAGCGAAAACTACTGTTTTATCAACGTTATGGAGTGGAAGAATACTATCTCTATGATCCAGATCCTCATAGTTTTCAAGGATGGTTGAGA
The DNA here is from genome assembly GCF_015207925.1 of Microcystis sp. LEGE 00066. NCBI lineage: Bacteria > Bacillati > Cyanobacteriota > Cyanophyceae > Chroococcales > Microcystaceae > Microcystis > Microcystis sp. LEGE 00066. Next base: position 10,160 of record NZ_JADEVX010000099.1, read on the forward strand.
CAGGAAGGAATATTAAGTTCTATACCTGAGATTAAGGGATGGGTTAGTCCTCGGTTAAGTATCCGATTTGATTTGAGAGAAGATGGGTTAGAAATTTATAGTTTAGATGGTCAGAAATTTTTAAGTTCTATCGAGTTATCCCAAAGGTTAGAACAAGAGCGTCTTAAAGCTGAACAAGCAAGTTTACAATTAGAACAGGAGCGTTTTAAAGCTGAAGAAGCAAGTTTACAATTAGAACAAGAGCGTCTTAAATCTGAATGTTTAGCTGAATATATCCGTTCTCTGGGAATTGATCCCGATACTTTATAATGATATAATTTATCGGTTGTGACGAATACTAATTAACTGGTAAACTTCCGAAATTATTGTCATTGAACCTAGTCTAGAGCTATACTTAACTATGTAATCACTAACAAAGCAAATCTATGAAAGCTTGGGCAAAATCTTTAGAAAAACCAGCAGTGGAATTTTCTGAAACCCAATTAACCTTATTATCGGGGAAAATTCCCGATGGATTGCGGGGTAGTCTCTATCGCAATGGTCCGGGGAGATTAGAAAGAGGTAAGCAAAAAGTTGGTCATTGGTTTGACGGAGATGGGGCAGTTTTAGCTGTACATTTTCATGATAATGGAGCCAGTGCCACCTATCGTTATGTTCAGACTGCTGGTTATCAGCAAGAAAGTGCCGCTAATCAATATTTATTTCCTAATTATGGCATGAATGCCCCCAGCTTCTTTTGGAATAATTGGGGAAAAGAGGTAAAAAATGCCGCTAACACCTCGGTGTTAGCTTTACCCGATAAATTATTAGCTCTCTGGGAAGGGGGTTTTCCCCATAAATTAGATTTACAATCTTTAGAAACCCTAGGTTTAGATAATTTATCTAGGTTACAAGCAAAGGAAACTTTTTCCGCTCATCCTAAGCTAGATTTGTCCAGAGGAGAGATTTTTAATTTCGGGGTGACAATCGGTGCTAAAGTTAGTTTAAATCTCTATAAGTCTGACTCCACTGGTCAAATTATCCAGAAAAACACTTTTGAGTTAGATAGATTGTCTCTGCTGCATGACTTTGTTTTAGCAGGACAGTATTTGGTCTTTTTCGTTCCACCGATAAAAGCGGATAAATTATTGATACTGTTGGGATTTAAAACTTTTAGTGATGCCATGCAGTGGCAGCCAAAATTAGGAACAAGAATACTAATTTTTGAGCGAGATTCTCTGGAATTAGTCAGTGAAAGTGTTACCGATTCATGGTTTCAATGGCACTTTGCTAATGGTTGTGTGAATGAGCAAGGCAATCTTGAAATTGTTTTTGTCCGTTATGATGACTTTAAAACTAATCAATTTTTAAAAGAAGTTCCCACGGGTGAAACCGAAACCTTAGCCATCGGAAAATTGGCAAGTATTACTATTAATCCCCTATCAGCAAAAGTGATTAATCAGGAAATTCTCTCGGATTTAAGCTGTGATTTTCCCGTGGTTTCCCCGCAACTGGTGGGACAAAAATGGCAAAATACTTTTTTAGCTGTCCATCGTCCCGATAGCGATATTCGTCGGGAAATTATCGGACTTCCTGCTTGTTATAATCACTCCACAGGTAAGTTAACTATTTCTTATCTGGAAAATAACTGTTATGGAAGTGAACCGATTTTTGTCTGCGATGGTTTATCTCCAGAAACGGGATGGTTAATCGTCGTGGTTTACGACGGCAATAATCACAGCAGCCAAGTGAGAATCTATGACAGTCAGCAGTTAGAAAAAGAACCCCTTTGCTGTCTGCAATTACCCAGTGTTATCCCTCCTAGTTTTCATGGTACTTGGCAAGAAAAATCAGAAAAAGTAAGTACCTAAGCAAAATTAATTACACATATCTAACCCCTCCCTTGCCTCTTACCTTTTGCCTTTCTTCACTAGGAAATTTATTTTGCACGACTACTTATTGGTGAACAGTTTCTAGTTTTTACCAAAAATATTGGCTGCGTCTTGAGAGGAAATCTTGAAAATTAGGTAACTATAAGCAAGATGATCAATAGGTTGACGACTAGAACGCAACCAGTAAAAATGGTTAGAATCGGTGGTAATACCGATTAATTGATTAGCTTCTATCACCAGTAAATTAATCGGATTATCGAGAGAAACCTGTGAGGGTTCAACTTTTTGATTATCGATGACTAAATTAAGTTTATTATCTCCGTCATAACGAATAAAGAGAGCGTTGGGATGTTTTTGGAGATAGTCTTGCAGATAGTTTTTATTTTGTCCCCAATCTAAATTAGAATCGACCAGAACTTGATAGCTCATTTTGCGATCAATAACTAATTCGTTAAAATAGGAAATATAATGGGGAAAATAGGAGAGATTGGAAATTAGTAGGTAAAGGGTCAGGACAATAATTAAAATGCGATAGGGTCTTTTATAAGCTGGCCAACCGGTAACAATCCGACTAGCAAAGACAAATAAAAAGGGGAAAATCATTAAAATATATCTAATACCTATTTGAGCAGTGTTAAAACTCATTAAGATGAAATATAATAGACTGGGAATAATCAAAAAAGCTTCATTCTGCCAAAAATTTAACTGTTTTCTCCAGAGAAATAAACTGATAAATCCCAACCAGATAAATATTTGGGTAGCTATCGGTACTTTATAGAGAAAAGTGATCAGAAAATATTGGGGAAATCCCTTAATTTTAAATCCTTGTACTGGATCAACTATAAATCCTAACTGTCCCAAAAGATAGGGCATTCCACTACCAAAACTTGTTTCTTGTTTATACTTACCGAAGTCTAATGCTTGCAAATAAGCAGCGGGAATAGGAATCGACAAAGATTTTAAGACAGGATAGGTTTGCAGTTGCTTAAAACTATGACTGAGAAATTGATAATTCTGCAATTGAGTGCCACTTCTCTCAAAAGAATAACCAATATTTATGATTAATATTGTTGATAAAATCAGAGCTAGTATATAGAAGATACTGCGCTTAATTACCCGTTGAATTACGGAAATATTTTTGGTTTGAATAGATTGAATAATTTCCCGATGGTAAAAACCAAGACCTAAAATTATATAAATGGGAACTAAATAAACGGCTGTTAAGCGGCAAATCTGGGCAATTCCAAAAGTTAATATACTTAAAACCAGATTTTTTCTGCTACCAAATCTTAGGAAAGACCAGAAATAGTAAATGGCAATAAAAATTGAAGATGCTCCGAATAAATCTTGAGTAATTATCCGTGAATTTCCGATAATATTAGGATCGAGAACATAGAGAATTAAGGCTAAAAATCCTGCTAACACTCCATAGAGTTGTTTTGACCAGATAAAAAAATATATGGCTAAAATTACTGAGATAATAATCGTAGCAAACCGTCCAAAAAACTTATTTTCTAAGTTTATATCTTTAGAGATAGGAAAAATATTTTGTATTGTTTGATCAACTAGGGGATGCAGTGCTGAAGCTGGCATAATATTGCGATGATGAATATCTTCATTGCCCCGTTTCGCTGCCGTACCTCTGAGAATTTCTACTCCACTTTCATAATGATAACCTTCATCATAGTTGAGGGATTCTGGTAAGGGAAAAAATAAACTGGTGACGCATAAAGCCATAAATATTAGCAAGATAATTACTAAATAGAATCGGTGTTTTTTTGAAAAGTTCAATCTTGTTTTCATAGCTTAAATTTCCTTGAAAAAATTACTTAATTTTGTTAATAAATCCAGACCTAAAACTGAATTACCTTGCTCATTTAACAGAGGACTATAACAAGCAATAACTCCCTCGTCTGACAGAATAGATAATAAAGCTCCACTAACTCCCGATTTAGTGGGAAAACCCACCTCAATAGCAAATTTTTCGGAAGCTTCATAGAGTCCACAATTAGTCATAATTTCTAGAATAATTTCGCTAAAAGGAGCAGCTAAAATTAACTTACCTAAATTAGCAAGATCGGCAATTTTTCCAGATAAACAACAGATTCGATTGTAGGTTTCCAGAGCTAAGTAACGATGACTGATATAACCATTTTTTTCTAATTCTAAGCTTAGAGCTTGATTGTGAACATTAGGATAAGAGTGAACAGACTCAAGCACAGAGCGATCAAGAAATAATTGACAATTACCCATTTTATTTAACCATAAAAGCAAATTTTCACAGCGAGATTCTGGCGTTTCCCCTCCTAATAAATCCGCCAAAGTGATCGCACCACTGTTGATCAGAGGATTACGGGGAAAACCTCTATCCTCTTGCAGTTGAGTTAAAGAATTAAAAGGATAACTAGAAGCTTGTTTTCCCACGCGACGAAAAACGGCATCTTCCCCTAAATGGTTTAAAAGATATAATAACAAAAAAGGTTTAATCACACTCATCAAAGGAAAAGTTACAGTTTCATCTCCCCAAGACAAAATCTCCCCCTCAAGACAGTGAATCTGAAGAGCGAAAACATCGGGATTAACTCGGTTCAAAACCGGTATATAATAGGGAGTCTGACCCTTCCTATCCAATAAATGCACTTCCCCAATCCAAGCTTGTATATCTTCCACCCTTAATCTAGCTAATCGGTTCATTTTTTTAATCCATGTACTCAGTCAAAGAAGCAGAATCTATAATTTTAACTCAAATTCAACCCCAACAGCAAACAGAAAAAGTTTCTCTAGAGGCAGCTTTTGGGCGCATTTTAGCCGAAGATATCAGCAGCGATTTAGACTTTCCCTATTGGGATAATTCCGCAATGGATGGCTATGCTGTCCGTTACGAAGATGTTAAAGACACTAACCCAGAAAATCCCGTTACTCTAAAGATTATCGCCGAAATTCCCGCCGGCAAAGTCCCCGAAAAAATTATTCAACCGGGAGAAACAGCCCGAATATTTACAGGAGCGATGTTACCCCCCGGCAGTGATACGATTATTATGCAGGAAAATACTCAACAAAAAGGGGAGCGGGTGGCGATTTTTATCCCTCCCGAAAAAATAGGTCTTTTCGTGCGTCAACGCGGCACATTCTATCAAGCAGGAAATGCCTTATTAAAAGCCGGTATTGCTCTTAATTCTCCAGAAATAGCAGTTTTAGCCACGGCACAAGCTACCGAATTAACAGTTTTTTCCCGTCCGAAAGTGGCAATTTTCTCCACGGGAGATGAATTAATTAATCCCGATGAAACCCTCCAAAAAGGTCAAATTATTGACTCAAATCGCTACGCTTTAACGGCATTTATCACCAGTTTAGGGGCAATTCCTAGACCTTTAGGTATAATCAAAGATAATCCCGAACTTCTCAGAGAAACTATCAGAAAAGCCATTAATTCTAGTGATATCGTCCTTTCCACCGGCGGTGTTTCCGTGGGAGATTACGATTATATTGAGGGAATTTTAGAGGAATTAGGGGGAAAAATTCTGATTCGCAGCGTTGCTATTCAACCGGGTAAACCCTTAACCTTTGCTACTTTTCCTAACGGTTGTATTTACTTTGGTATCCCCGGTAATCCCGTCTCTGCTTTAGTTTCCTGTTGGCGCTTCGTACAAATGGCCATTAAAAAATTATCAGGATTGACAGATTATCAGAACAAATTTCTGCGAGTTATCACCCGCGATACTCTCAAATCTAAGGGACAAAGAGAAGTTTATCTCTGGGGAAAAATAGAAATTATCGAGGGAGTCTATCAATTTCAACTCGCTTCTGGACAACACAATTCAGCTAATTTAATTAATTTAGCGGGTACTAATGCTTTGGTCATAATTCCCCAGGGTAAAACTACTATACAAGCAGGAGAAACAGTAGAAGTTATGATAGTTTACTAAAAAAATACCTAACCAAATTTTTGGCTAGGTAGCTGGTTATAATTAAATTGAAGATAGATTTTGGGTTCGATCTCCCGTATCCCCTCAATATATCGGGGTCAGGAGTTATTCTGGTATTCATGAACAAGCAAGGTGATTGAGAGAAGACTGCTCACGAATAATAGTTGCCAAAGAGGGAATATTACCAAGTTGAGAAATGCGGTCACGAACATACTCAAAAAAGCTGATTCCTAATTTCCGAGTAGTAGCAACAAGGGACATAAAACCCACATTCCGCACCCTAAGCTGTCACAGAGAGAAATTACGGAGAGAAAAAATCAAAGTGAGCATAAAAATAAACATAAGGAGCGAAAAAAGGCATTTGAGAAACAGTAAAGCACCAAAAATGGC
>NZ_JADEVX010000009.1:0-50982 GCF_015207925.1 Microcystis sp. LEGE 00066
GTGGGGTTTTACCCATTTTACATCCAATATTCAAGAGAGCCAGTTTTTTCAAACAATTAATGTCATCTGTAGTCAGCAAAGATAAGTAGCTGGTTATAATTAAATTAAAAATGGATTTTAGGTTCGATCCCCCCTGCCCCCCTTGATAAGGGGGGTGCCGATCCCCCCTTAGTCCCCCCTTGATAAGGGGGGCGGGGGGATCTGAAAGTTTTTAATACCTATCTACTTATAACAAAAATTCTACTTTTTTAGATAAAAATCGGGAAGAAAGTTTTAACTTTTTTCTATTCTTCCCTTAACTTAGATTAGCTCAAACCAGGGACGCACTCGCCCAATTCCACTGTAAAAGGTTGCCAAGGACGAGGATCAATTACCTTTGTCGGCAAGTCATGGGATGTTAATAATTCTTGAAAAGATTCGGGACTACCCCCAGCACTTAACACCGCCATCAATAATCCTTTAAACTCGATATCACCACCGGCAGCGGTGGAAATAATATATTCGGGCTGCAAGCGTTGACAGACTGCTAAGGCGCTTTCTTGTCCTTTGATTACCGGTCCGAGGAAAGGTATTTTTAAGTCAATCAAAGGGGTGATAATCACGGAGATTTTACCAAGAGAATCGAGGCTAGGAGAATGATAACCGTGGGGTTCGTAGTAGATACTCTGATTTGTCGCTAATTCCTTGATAACATAACCATTTTCCACCAGAGTCGGCCCGACTGGAGAACCGGGGACAGCAGTAATTTCGATCGCATTGTCAAAGATATAACTAGAGCCGTGGGTTAAAGAAATGCGATGGGTATAATTGAGCGCTCGAACCACTTTTTCGGCATTGGGAGAAGCTACCACGGGAATTTGGCGATCGAGTACCTGTAAAGTAGGAGGATGAGCGTGATCTTCTAAACCTTGGGAAAGAAGAATCAGATCGATATTTTCGGGAATGGCATGATTAGCGGTTTTTTTACCCTCAAATAGCCAAGTTAAATTACCAAAAGTCAGGGAACCTACCAACCAGGGATCGAGAAGCAGGCGTTTTGCCCCGATTTCGATTAACCAAGAATTACTATCAAGCCAAGTTAACTGCATATAAGCCGAGGAATAATGGGGATTTTCTTAATTTAATTTAACATTAGCATTAACTTTTCTGCGCTTGGGGGTTTTTCAGTCATCAGTGAAAACACAGCACTGTTAATGCCATTTATAGCAGTTATCTTAATGGTGAGGTAGGAAGTCTCTGGTTTTAGGGAACGGGCAACAGTAGCCAGTCGTCTGGGGATGATACCAAATTAAGTAGCTGGTTATAATTAAATTAAAAATGGATTTTAGGTTCGATCCCCCCTGCCCCCCTTGATAAGGGGGGTGCCGATAGGCGGGGGAATCTGAAAGTTTTTAATACCTATCTACTTGGATTACACTTCATCTTGAGGAGAAACGCTGTAACACTCCTCACTTAATGCTGTTCACTGAAAACCCAAATCTGATCACTGATTACTGATTACTGATCACTGATCACTGATTAGTCAAGGCTTAAGAAATAGGGAAAGTTTAGCTATCTTAGGGAAAGTAGGCGCTAAAAGGGGAAGAAGAACGCATCAGCCGAGACTGAATTTCTATGACTAAACGTACCTTCGGTGTTATCGGACTAGCTGTCATGGGAGAAAATCTCGCTCTCAATGTGGAGAGTCGGGGTTTTCCCATCGCTGTTTACAATCGCACCGCCAGCAAAACTAAAGAATTTATGGAAACTCGCGCCGTCGGCAAAGATGTCAAGGCGGCCTATAGTTTAGAAGAATTCGTCCAAATTTTAGAGCGTCCCCGCAAAATTCTGGTCATGGTAAAAGCTGGCCCGCCGGTGGATGCCGTGATCGAACAATTAAAACCCCTTCTCGAAGAAGGAGATATGATTATCGATGGCGGTAACTCCCTCTATGAGGACACGGAAAGACGCACCCGGGACTTAGAATCGACCACTAAACTGGGTTTTGTCGGCATGGGAGTCAGTGGTGGCGAAGAAGGCGCTCTGCACGGTCCTTCCCTGATGCCGGGGGGTACAGAGTTCGCCTATCGGGAATTAGAGCCGATTTTAACCAAAATTGCCGCCCAAGTCGATGATGGTCCCTGTGTCACCTATGTGGGGTCCGGGGGGGCGGGCCATTATGTGAAAATGGTTCACAATGGCATCGAGTACGGCGATATGCAGTTAATTGCGGAAGCCTACGATGTACTGAAAAATGGTCTAGGACTAAGCAATCAGCAGTTACAGGAAACTTTCGCCGAGTGGAACCGCACCGATGAGCTTAATTCTTATTTAATTGAAATTACCGCCGATATCTTTAAGTGTGTTGACCCGGAAACCGGTCATCATCTGGTAGATTTAATCTTGGATTCGGCGGGACAAAAGGGAACAGGACGCTGGACAGTGTTAAGTTCCTTGGAGTTGGGGGTGCCAATTCCGACCATTTATGCTGCGGTTAATGCTCGCGTGATGTCCGCTTATAAGGATGAACGGGTGGCAGCCGCAAAAGAGTTACCCGGACCTGGGGAAACCTATCCGGGGGATGCGGCACTATTTGTGGATAAGGTGCGTGATGCTCTTTACTGCTCGAAAATGTGTTCCTATGCCCAGGGTATGGCTTTAATCGCTAAAGCTTCTCAGGAGTTTAACTATAATATCAGTCTGCCGGAATCGGCCCGGATTTGGAAGGGCGGCTGTATTATTCGGGCTAGTTTCTTGGATAAAATTCGCAAAGCTTTTGCGGAAAATCCGGGGCTGCCGAATTTGTTGTTAGCACCGGAATTTAAGCAAAGTATCCTCGATCGCCAAGAAGCTTGGCGTGAGGTGTTAGTCTTAGCTAATAAGTTGGGAATTCCCGTTCCGGCTTTTAGTTCTTCTTTGGACTATTTTGATAGTTATCGTCGGGCCAATTTACCGCAAAATCTCACCCAAGCACAACGGGATTATTTTGGCGCTCATACCTATGAACGTACCGATAAACCCAGAGGTGAGTTTTTCCATACGGAATGGATGACTGAATCCTAAAGCTATCTAATATTTTCTCCTCTTTTTATTTCCAGTAAAAAGGGGAGATTTTTTTGCGATATTTTTCTGATTAAGAGTTAACTATAGGTCAAGAAATTGGTAGGGATACCAAATCAGTTTTTAATGGGATAATGGCTTTAAAAGTCAGACAGAGGAATAATTCCACAGGCTTGAATTTTGCTGAAAACGAGGTGAAGTTGCCACAATAACCAATTGCCAACTCTCCAGAAAGCCACGGAGTTTTGATGATCAGAAACCTCCGCAGATGGATCACCAAGATTTTCCTCAAAAATCAACCAATGAACCGGTAAATGACCGAGGGGAGAATTCGGCTCTAATTGAAAGTTTAGTTGCTCATAATTGAGCCATTTACCTTCCTTCCGCCAACCTAGGCGATCGCCAAGTTTCTTTTGGGTTTCATAATCCACTAAACCACCGAGACTAGAGAAAATAGCCTGCTGAATACTAAACCCGAAATGACCATTACTATAATGCAGCCAAAGTTGATCAATTTTTTTCAGTTCCGAACAAGGTAATTGAGCAATATCTTGAGGATAAACCTCATTCCAGTAGGTTCTACCCAAAATTTTTAATAGTAGTTTGGTTGTTTGGCGATCAGCCGCTTGCCACTGTTGCTTTCTTAGCAAATCTTGTAATTGATTATAATCAAGATCGCCCGATTCTTGAGTTAAGATATTTGGGGAAGTCGGGGGATTTTTAGAACTAGAAGATTTGTCAAGATTGTTTTGAGTGAATTGAGAGACAACTATTGCTAGGGGAGTTTTTGGGATAGCGTCTTTTTGACAAGCCTCTTGTTCTGCTAAATGATCAGATAATTTATTGATGGTTTTTTCTAGGGAAATGAATTGTGCTGACCATTCACTTTCATTGAATAAGTAATCATTAAATTGATCAGAGGAAAAAGCCTCTTTTAACCTTGCTTCTTTCTCGTAACCAGTCGCTAGAAAATTTAGCAAAAACTCAGAACTTATGCTGGAATCTGACGTTTCTAAGAGATCAGGCTGAGGTTGAAAAATATTGTCTACCAAATACTTAATTTCTCCAACCGTTGAATAAAATTCTTCGTCCACCTTAATGACTTCTTCTATTAATAATTGAAAAGGAGCAAAATAGTCCTGTAGGTAGTTTTCAAAATTAATCGCATTTTGGGCAAGATCAGCAATTTCTTGGCGAACTCGTTGAGATTTGAGTTGATAATGATTTAATTCCTCATAAATTTTGAGTTCTTGAATAATTGCTTGCACAATTTTTTTCTGCTTTTGAGTATCCTCGGCTAATTTCTGAACTCCTTCCCCTAGTAATTTAGTTTTTCTCAACATCAAAAAAGATGTTTTTCCCAGTAGCAAAATTGCCCGAAAATTTTCCTGTTTTTCTAGCTTGAGTTGATTGAGAATATTTTGATTATTATTATTTTTAATCTCTAACTTTATTCTCTCGTAGTCTAAGATTTTTAATTCTTGATATTTTTGGGAAAATAAAATTTTGAGATTGTCACTGAGTTGGAGTAAAAAACGATAATATCCGTCTTGATAGATTTCTAGCCCGTTAATTAATAAATTATAGTCTTTAATTAATAACTGAGTCTCAATCAAGATTTCTTGTTGAGTAATTTTTTCTTTTCGTTTAATAATCTTACCAAAATAGTAATGGTAGCGAACTCCTTCTTGAATTAATTTCCGACGTTCCTTGATGATTTTCTGAAAATTCTTTAAGTATCTATTTTTAAAAACAGGAAGTTGATAGCTTTGCTCATAAATGGCAATTTTTTTATAGGTCATCAGATGTGGAGAGTTCCTATTTAGCATAGCTATCTTAGACCCAAAAATTCCTCAGTACTTAGCAATAATCACCCGCTGCTCCCAGCTATTACAAGAGGGAGCAATACCTAATTAAACATTTTCAACTTCAACAACAACTGGTTCATTTTCAACAACTGGTTCCTTTTCAATAACAACTGTTTGAGGACTTTCAGGAGTTTGCTCAGTTACCGTTTCTTGCTGCTTTACTGTCTGTTCTTGATGGTCAGTCAAGTGTTTTTTGGTTTTTAATTTCAGGTCATCAGTCAGAGGTAAAGCATCAATTTCAGCCAAAAGTGTTTCCAGGGATTCTTTTTTACTTCGCTCAGTGTAAAAAGCATTCAGAACCGCTTCAATTCCGTACTGAGCGATCGCATCTCCTAGGACAGTAACCAACCCCATCGCTCCAATACCCATAAAAACTACAAAGGGTTGTCCGAGGGTTAGAATTAGCACGATGACAGCAATAACAGCCGAAGCTAAATAAGCACCTGCCACTTTTTTGATAATGTTATCGAGTTCCATAAAAATCACCTCAAATTTCTAGCGAAGGATTAGTTTAATTCTAAAGCAAGGTTAATCTATGTGTTGATCGCCGTCAAGTAAAGCTTGAAGAAAAGGTTCAAGACTTTTGGGACGATAATCGGAAAAAGCCTTTAATCGTTTTACCACACTGTGATGAACAGTGACAACTTTTGTATTGAAATATCGCCATTGCTCACCTCCCAAGGACGACAATCCCTTAAGCGTATTATCGAACTTGATGGTGGGGTCTAGTTTAATTGGGAATTCCTCAAATTCAGAGGTGGTTGAGTCAAACTCTAATCCCAATTTTTTGGCTTGATTAATCATCCATTGTAAGGGGTAGTCGGAAAGTCCTTGATATTCTTTTTTGCCACCACCTAGACAGGTATGTTCACCGACAAATAAAACTTCTTTGACAACTTGTTCAGGATTTTCGGGGTTGGCTTTGATCGGAGTGGAAGGGAAGTTTTTCCGTTTTTCATCAATGGCAACAGCATGAAAAGCATTTTGGATAATCGGACTTAATTTTGTGTTACTAAATTCATATTTTTTATGATAAAACTTAGCTAGGGGAAACCAAGGAGTTAAATCAGGAATACCAAAATGACCAACTGTATCCCAACAACCTAACATCTTGATTGGAATACGATCTTGAAAATCTTCCTTTTCTGTCTCAATTTTTTTAGCATTAGCGGCACGAAATTGTTGAGCTTTGGCACTATCGAAACTAACGTTGTGGTCTCGATAGAGTTGATAAGCTAGGGGAATTTCTTTAATCTTAGAGCGTTTTAGGATTCCACATTTATCGATAAAACTAGCCAAACAACGAACGATATATGCTCCGCGACTAAAACCTAACAAATAAATTTCATCCTCGCTTTTGGGATTGTAGTTAAGGACAAGAAAACGATAGGCATCTTGAATCATCCGATCGAGTCCCCAGCCAAAAGTTTCATTCCCTAAACTTTTAATAAATTCGTTATCTTCGGCGCTGCCAGAACCTGACAAAAAGACGATTTGAGGGGTTTGATCCTCGGCAATATACTTAATAGATTCGGCGAATTTAACCACGTTGGTGGGGTAAGCACTGCCAGAGTTTTCCCAAGAACCATCACAACAAATAATTAACCGTTTTTTCTGGTTTGAATAAGTCAGTATATCCGGTTGAGAAATTGCCGTTTTAGTAATCTCCTCAATTTCATTACTGGCAAGAGCAGCTTCTGCGGCAATTATAATTGATTCTGAATTATATTCCGGGGAAGGTTCTTGATTTTCTGCTGGAGCATCCTGTTCAACCACTTCTTCTTCAAGGGAGTTAAAAATTTCGTTGACCATTGTTATCCTTTTCGCACTCCTTCTAGCTTTACTGCTAGTCTGAGTTTTTGATTTAGGGATCGAGGTCGGTTTAGAGGGAATACTATCTAGTTGCCAGGTTGTCCCATAAAGAATACCATGATTGCTATAACTTGTTTGATCCTCGGCACTGCCGTTGAGTGATAAATAAGTGACTAGGCCAAGGTCATCAACTAAGGGAGATTGATACATCGTTTTTTGGATTTCTTCTTGGCTACGCGCTTGATTCCAAAGAGAAAATTCGGCGAGACAACCTTGCCAATAATGGGAGAGATTAACAGAGGCTCCCAAGATGATTTTTTCAATCCCCGTTAAGGCACGGTTATGACCGTTCCCACGATGCCAAATGATCCCATTACGATAGATCAACATTCGGCCTGTGGTCGCATTTTTGACAAAGGCCCAATGAGTCCAATCACTATAATCCTTAAGCTTGACCTTTTTTTCAATTCGATCGAAACCTTCTTCATTTCCCGCATCCCAAAAAATTGCAGGTTTCACGGGATCACCCCAAGGCAGGGTAATATGTAGAACGCGGTTATTTTCCCGATTAACAGCTTCTAAAAGAGTCGTTTCTGTAGCTAAATTATTTTCCCCTTTTGCCCAAAATGTAATGGTAATACTCTGATCGATGTCAAGAAATCCGTGGGATAGATCAATATGATCATCGATGCCATTAAATTTTAGTACAGAGCGTTGTTCAGCCATTGGTTTTGTCACCGACCGGGGGAGAAAGAGGTAATCAGGGTTTCAGGGATTCTGACTAATAAGAGACTGATCTATTTGTCGTGATTCCCCAGAATGCTACCCCCTAGTTTAACACATTTTAGTTATCTAACGATATATATATAAATAAATGTGTAGGAGTCAACGACTAATATTCCCAGGCCGGCACTTGCTGTGGACAGAAACTCAGAGGAGTTGACCCCAATCCCTATCGCCATCAATAGGCTTTGGTGGGATGCAGATGGCTGACTGACATCCCTCCCCGGGCCGGTTAACAGCAAACCCTAGGTACTTATTGTAACTCTGACCAAATTCCGCGGCAGCGCTCTACAATTAGTCCCTGGAAAATTAATTGGGTTGCGGGATGAATCTCTACTTTATACAGAGCAAAAAGACCTGTTGGACTATTTAGATTTAACTCCCTTCGCGTTAGAGATAATGCTTTTGTTCGGTGCATTTCCACCGCTTTTAGTAAGCCTGGATAACTAACATTACGCAGGGACAATTGACCATTTTTTGTGAGATAAATAGCATCATTTTGCAAGAGATATTCCAAACTGATCAAACTAGCGTGGACATCCACATCTTTTTCTAAACCCCCTAAACGGTGAGCATCTAAACCGAAGCGAATGCAGAAATTAACAGCGACTAATTTTCCCGCTTCTTCGGCAGGTAAAGCACAATCGGCAAATTCAAAGCCTAAACTATCTGAGCGCCACTCCTCGACTCCAGCATAGGTATAGTTTTGAAACAGTTTATTTTTGAGTTTCAAGTCAAATCCTAACCCACTAGCATGACCCGCTTCATGGAATTGGGTATCGAGATGGCGATAGCGTTCACCATTAATTTGATCCTCTAGGGGTCCTAATAGTAAATCGGCCGTTTCTGGCTCAAAAATTTTTCGGATACATTCGTAGCTAGAACCAGAAAAGCGTCTTTTTTGCTCACTGGCATTATTTAAAGCTGGCCCCTGAACACTATCGGGAAAAGTCCACCTATGGGGAACGATAAAAGCCTCCCCCTTTTCACCTTTAATCGTGCCACAACTAGCAATTTCAGTAAAGGATAAATTTCTGGGAATCGGTTGTCTTAGACTGCCAAATTTTTCACGAGTCAAGCTTTCTAGTTGTTCGATAGAAGGTTGACTATTTTGGTGAATTTTTCCGTAAATCGCACTCAAAGTGAGTTGTCGTTCTCCCTGACGATTGATGCGATAGGGAGCAATCATCAGAAAATAACCATTTTTCCCGATAAAATTCAAATTAATGAAATCTTCTGATAGAATGCTCCAGTCGTTGGTTTCCAAAGCTGCTGCTGTTTTCCAGAGCCATTGAGCCGGAATTTCACAGCTATCTGCTTCCTGTTGACGCAGTTTTTTCGCCGCAATTGCAATTTTATTTTGCTCGATATCTTGGACGATTTCTTGAAAGAACTGTTGTTGATTGACTAGGGTTTGATTCATTTTTTTGGGAGCTAAGTTGGTGTAATGGTTTAAAGTTGTTTTTTGACCCGTTTCTCATCGGCTAAACTCTTAGCCATTTTAAGATTTTAGGGTCTTTGTCATAGCGATAGGTCAGTCCATCTTTACCCGTAATTGATTTTCCCTGACTGGCTTTGCTTCTAATGCTACTAAGAGAATAGTCGCTTAATTCCTTCATTTGTGCATGGGAAAGTCCTTCTAGGGGTTCTGTTAAGATTGTTGTCATTGGCGATTCGGGGGGTGGTTCCCCGGCAGAATTGATTTTAGGATTGACCTCGGTTTCCTGATTCGGTAAATCTTCGAGTCTAGCTTGAGAATTATCCACAGAAATATTAATAATTTCTTTTGCTTTTTGTCGGCGATATTCCTCCACTGTCAGCAGTTGCCAATGGGAATTACTAGAGAGTTCTAAAACCCATTGATGATAGTTAAAGAGACTTTCCCGATGTCCGACACTAATAAAAGTTGTGTGAGTTTTCTGCAATTGCCGATATAAATTTTCTTCATTGTTTAAGTCCAAAGCACTTGTGGCTTCATCGAGGATAGTAAAACTGGGACGGGTAATCAATACCCTAGCAAAAGCCAAACGTTGTTGTTCTCCCAGGGACAAAATGTTTTCCCAAGGCTCTTCTGTATCAAAGCTATCGACTCGATTTAGTAAGTTTTGGAGATTGACTTCTTGCAAAACTTCCCTCAATTTTATCTCATTGGTTTCTTGATTGCGATTGGGATAAAGTAACTGTTCTCGCAAGGTTCCTAATATTATATAGGGACGTTGGGGCAGAAACAATACTTCTTCTAGGGGGGGACGAACTAATCGGCCGGTTCCGGCATTCCATAAACCAGCAATTGCGCGTAGCAAAGAACTTTTACCCCGACCACTCGGACCGACAATTAATAAACCTTGTCCAGGCTGAACAGAAAGGGAGAGGTTTTCGACAATTACCTGTTCATAATCAGGAGTTTGCAAGGTGACATCTTCAAAGGAAAATTGGGTTTCTTCGATAGTTGTAATCGTGCTTAAATTTTCCGGTTGTTTAATGACTTCTTCTAAGGCTTGGGAAAATTGCGATAGACGTTCAACATAACTGCTAAATTGTGCCGAAGTGCCAAATTCATTAATTAATTCCGCCAGTGCCGTAGCAAACAAATTAGCCGCTAAACAGGCTTGTCCGACCTGTCCGAAACTAATGCCCTCACTATTGATATACAAAGGACCCAAAATGACAAAAGTAAATACTTGAATTGCCGCCTGATAGCCCCGACGAAAAATTTCTGTACCTCTCTCCCAATCAATTTTACGTTTAGCACTGTCTAAGAGTTTATTAAATCGCCGCTGAATAATATTTAATTCCTGATTTTCTCCCTCAAAGAAAGCGATAGACTCCGCATGATTACGAATGTGGGTTAGAGCATAATTATAGTTAGCTTTAAGTTCTAATTCTTCTTGAGTAATTTTATTTAAGGCTTGATTAAAATAGATAGCAATGACGTTACCGAGAATTGTCCAAACGACTAAAATAATGGCGACAGAGGAAGAAATTGACCAGAGAATCACTAAAAAAGTGATCATATCTAGGACATTTTCTAGGGAAACTGCAAAAAAGGAGAGTGCTTTACTGGTAATCGGCTCAATTTCCTGGGATAAACGCTGATCTGGGTTATCGATATCGGATTTAAAATTAATTCTGTAATAGGCGCGATTATGCAAATATTTTGTGAGAATCCAGTCATTGAGCCAAGCATACCAATCGAGGGCGATTCTTTTCCTGAGAAATTTAAGCAAGCCAACTAAAATGGTGACAAAAAGCAGTCCAACCGCAAAAACTACCAAAGTTTTGACAAATTTATCAAAATCACTTTTTTCAAGAATGACATCAACTAAGTAATTACTAACAAAGCTATTGAAGGCATTTAATCCTACAACTCCTAGGATTGCCCCGATTAGTAGGATGAGCATTGCCCAAGCTTTCATCACATCAGAAAAAGCCCTTCCCCCCGACTCGGTAGGATACCAATAGGGAGCAGCGATCAGCTTGACACTGTGCCAAAATTTGCTGACATCGGAGATAATATTAGTCGTCGATCGATCTTGAGGGACTTTGGCGGACATATAGCACTTATATTTGAGTTGTGGACATTTTGCCGGATTGACATCCTCACCGCCGTAAACGGACGGTGATTCCCAAACCTCACGATTTGGGTTTCTGCTTCTTTCCCTTGCGGGGTTCCGCACCTGCCTTAACAGATTTACTCTGTTCTGGTCTTATAGTCGCTCTACAGACTGACACCGCAAGCCCTACGGCCAAAATGTTTTTACTAGCGTTAACATCTCGGTCATGGTGAGTCCCACAGTCTGGACAGTCCCACTCTCGAACATTTAACGGCAGATCTTTAACAATATACCCACAATTACTACACCGCTTAGAACTAGGAAACCATCTATCTATTTCGGCTCTTCGTTACTTGTTATGGTTCGATAGGGGGGCATAAATCAACAAAATCTTTATCTGGTAAGGGATTTAATTGATTAGTTCGTTTTAGATAAAAAACAATTGATAAAAATCGCCCAATGTCTTTCTCTATAAGGGTTCCATCCCTTATAACTCCCGTCTATTGCATAAGACAAACCGAAGAACCTCTATTTCGATGTAATTTCTCCCATACCAACGGCATTTATAGGCTAATTGTCGGGTGATTTCTCCCCAGCTTACATCAGATATTGCCTGAGATAATTTCGGGTTTTTGACCATATTCTTGACAGCTAAATTCTCAACCACAATCGTTTGGTTTTCACGAACTAATTGAGTGGTTAGCTTATGTAAATGGTCTTTTCTGTTATCGGTGATTTGAGCGTGAATTCTGGCTACTCTGATTCTTGCCTTTTCTCGATTCTTTGAGCCTTTCTGTTTTCTAGAAAGGCTTTTTTGTGCCTTTCGCAGTCTCCGATAATGCTTTTTAAAATGCTTAGGATTAGATACTTTATCGCCATCGCTGGTAATCACGAGGCTACTAATTCCTAAGTCAATTCCGATGGCTTTATCTGTTACTGGTAATGGCTTAATTGTTGGGTCATCAAATCTTATTGAAATATGCCAACGTCCAGACGGATGTAATCTGACTGTTACTGTGCTTGGTTCACAGCTTTCTGGGATTTGTCTTGACCATCGAATAGGTAAAGGTTCTGTGCATTTAGCTAAATAGATTTGTTTGTCTTTAAATTTAAAAGCAGACTTGGTAAATTCGGCACTTCCTCCTTGATGTTTTTTCTTAAAGTTAGGATACTTAGTACGACCAGCAAAGAAGTTAGTGAAAGCTGTTTGTAAATGTCTTAACCCTTGTTGTAAAGGTACACAGCTTACTTCATTGAGAAAGTTTAATTCTTCTTGTTTTTTCCAATCGGTTAGCATTGAAGAAGTTTGAACATATCCTACTCTTTCTTGCTTTTCATACCAAGCTTGTGTTCGTTCGTGGAGAGCTTTATTGTAAACCAATCTTACACAGCCCAATGTGCGCCGCAATAGCGACTCTTGTTCTGGTGTTGGGTAAAATCGGTAAGAATAGGCTTTTTCCATATCTCGCATTCTAGCATATATCGTGTAAATGCGCTAATATTTAACAGGAAAGCCGTCGTAGAACGACGGGGTTTTAGACCCAAATTTTCGATGATTTTAGATTTTGCTTGGATTGGCGGAGTTAATCCTGAGGTTGTCTGTTGGGTTCTAGTTTCATGAGAAACCCTCCCCTGTGTAGAAGCCCATTGGCGAAAATCTAAGGCTCCCCGACAATTTTAAGGTTATTGTGCTTGAGTTGTGCTAACATAATCCCGTGCTTCTTTAACCCTCGTTATCTTACTACAAGTGACCGTTGTTTTGATAGCAAAAGCTAGTAAGCGCTTCTCAGACTACCACATATTAGCGAATTTCGTTGACTATGACAAAAATTTTTTTTCTTTTCCATGACAAGTTTTTTTCTCTGTGATATGATGTCAGGGTAGGAGGGACGGAGATGATCCGCCCGTGCTGCTTGCTACCCTTAGCTTCTTGTTTTGCTTTTCTCAACTTTGTCTTTCTGTCGCCTTTAACAGACTAACCCATGCCAGTAATACCAGCCTTTGCTAATCAGAAAATAGAGTTTACAGATATACTATATATTCCCTATTATGTCGGTGAACAAGTTAAACTTTTGCGCCAACGCTATTTTGGCAACGTTGTCTTTATTCATATTAATAAGACAGGTGGCAGAAGTATTGAGAAATCTCTAAATTTACCTTTTGAGCATAAAACTGCTTTAGAAAAAATTGACGAAATGGGCAAACAAAGGTGGGAGCGAGTATATAAATTTACAAGTGTTAGAAATCCTTGGGACAAAGTTATTTCTCACTTTCATTATCGTGTTGAGACCAATCAGACAAATTTAAGGACAAAACCAATAAAATTTAAAGAGTGGGTTAAGTTGACCTACGGGAATAAAGATTCTTTCTATTATGACATCCCTAAAATGTTTATGCCTCAGTTGGATTGGATTACAGATCATGAAGGGAAAATTTTAGTAGATTTTATCTGCCGTTTTGAAAATCTTAATAACGACTTCAGTGTCCTATGTGAAAAACTTGGTAGAAATGCGACTTTACCTCATATTAATTCCTCAAAACATGGCAACTACCGTGAATATTACGATGATGATACTATTGAGATTATCGCAAAATCCTTTAGCAGAGATATAGAGAAATTTGGCTATAAATTTTGATATATTGGATTAACTAGTAAAACCGTTTGAAGATAAAATCAGATAGACTTCGTATTGTCGCTGCCTACAGGGTAACCCATGCCAAGAATGAAAGCACTTGCTAATCAGAAAATCGTTATTACAGCTACATTTACCAGTGAACCAGTGGAGGATTCTCTGTCATATTGGCTCAAAAAAATAGGATTTCCTTATTCAATAGAATTTGCTCAGTACAATCAAGTCTTTCAAGAATTACTCAATCCTGCTAGTCTTTTAGCGACT
The DNA here is from genome assembly GCF_015207925.1 of Microcystis sp. LEGE 00066. Lineage (NCBI taxonomy): Bacteria > Bacillati > Cyanobacteriota > Cyanophyceae > Chroococcales > Microcystaceae > Microcystis > Microcystis sp. LEGE 00066. Next base: position 13,954 of record NZ_JADEVX010000009.1, read on the forward strand.
AATCAAAATGGGGTTAATGTAGTTCTGGTTAGGTTTGAAGACTGGCAAGGGAGTAAAAACAAGGCCGAATTGACATTAGAGCAAACCCTTAGAGACTTTGGTAATGCCTTGAAAACGGCGACAATGCGCTCACCAATTCCCTATTTAGTCTGTGTCTGTCCCCCCTCTCCAACCCATGATACAACGTTCAATAGTTTACATGAGAAATTACAAGAACAATTAGACCGTGATCTCCAGAATATCCCTAGCATATATCTAATTAAAAGTCAAGCATTACTCAAGACTTATCCTGTACAAGAGTATTATGATCCTTATGGAGAAGAACTAGGAAATATTCCCTATACCTTGGCTTTTTTTGCGGCTTTGGGGACAATATTAGCGCGAAAAATCTTAGCCTTGATAAACTCTCCTTACAAAGTGATTGTCCTTGACTGCGACAATACATTATGGCATGGGGTTTGTGGAGAAGATGGAGTTAAGGGAGTGAAAATTGATGCTCCATTTCGAGCTTTACAAGAATTTATCATCGCAGAGCAAGCAGCAGGAAAGTTAATCTGTTTATGTAGTAAGAATCAACCCGAGGATGTCTTTGCAGTTTTTGAGCAACATCCCGATATGTTGCTTAAGGAAAATCATTTAGTAAATTGGCGCATTAACTGGCAAGAAAAATCTCAGAATTTGCAGTCCTTAGCGGAGGAATTACAACTAGGATTAGATAGCTTTATTTTTATTGATGATAATCCGGTTGAGTGTGCGGAAGTTAGAGCAAACTGTCCAGAAGTTTTGACATTACAACTTCCTGAAAATTGCGATCATATTCCAAAATTTTTAGAACATATTTGGGCTTTTGATCAACTCAAAACCACTCAAGAAGACCGACAAAGAACTAATCTTTATCAACAGAATATTCAGCGTCAGAATTTACAAAAATATTCCCTTTCTTTTGAGAATTTTCTCGGCCAACTCAACTTAGAAATAGAGATTTCCCCGATGCAAACGGAGGAATTGACGCGAGTTGCCCAACTTACTCAACGTACTAACCAATTTAACTTAACAACTATCCGACGGTCAGAATCCCAAATTCAACAACTTTGTAATTCAGGGGAATTAGACTGTCGAGTGGTTAAAGTAAAAGATCGTTTTGGGGATTATGGTTTAGTTGGTTTGCTATTATTTAATGTTCAAGAAAATTCTCTAATTGTCGATACATTTTTGCTTAGTTGTCGAGTATTGGGTCGCGGTGTAGAACATAAAATGTTAGCTTATTTGGGTACAATTGCTCAACAAAAAGGGTTAGAAAAACTCAAACTTATTTATAAACCTACTGCCAAAAATCAACCAATTTGGGATTTTTTAAGGACTGTTGGTCAAGAATTTCAGCAGGAAAAAGAGGAGGAATATTTATTTGATTTTCCTAGTTATATTGCGTCTAAAATTAATTTTATTTCTCTCGGTGATGAACAGAAAATAGCTACTAAAAAGTCATCTAAAACAGTTAAGAGAATTATCCGATCAGAGTTTTTTGAAGAGATTGGAAATAACTTATATGATGCTCAACTAATTCTGCGAAAAATTAATTCTCAAAACCAGCGTCAACGGACTCAGTTAGACGCAGAATTTATTGCTCCTCGTACTCCTCTAGAAAAAGTGATTGCTTCTCTATTCGCAGAAGTCCTTAAACTTGACAGAGTGGGGATAGATGACGATTTTTTTGAGCTTGGTGGTGATTCAATTCGGGGAGCAATTCTAATTAATAAACTGCAAGCACAACTAAACGAAATTATTCACTTTATTGTTTTATTTGACAGAAAAACTGTTAAGGAATTAGCCGGATATATAGAGGAACATTATCCAAAAGCAGTTACCAAAATACTAGGTAAAGAAAGAACCGAAATTAACAACCTACCACAGGAGCGCATTGCTGAAGCTAAAGTGTTACAAATGCGCTCCCTAATTCCTGCTCTTAGCAGCCCAATAGATGATGACAATAGCAAAAATCCACCGGCTATCTTTATTCTTTCTCCTTATCGTAGCGGTTCCACCTTACTCCGCGTTATCTTAGGAGGAAATCCACAGCTTTTTGCACCTCCAGAATTGGAACTACTAGGGTTTAATACCCTTGTGGAAAGAAAGGCGAAATTTTCTGGCCGTTACAACTTCTGGATGGAAGGAACAATTCGCACCATCATGGAAATTAAGGGGTGTAATGCTGAAAAAGCGATCGCAATTATGGAAGAATTAGAAGAGAAAAATCTGACTAGCAAACAGTTTTACCGTCTTCTACAGGGATGGTTGGGAGATAAAATCTTAGTGGATAAAACTCCATCCTATTCTCTAGATTTAGAAACTCTAAAACGAGCAGAAATAAATTTTGATAACCCTCTATATATTCATCTGGTGCGTCATCCTTTAGGAATGATTCACTCTTATGAAGAAGCTAAAATTGAGCAAATATTTACCTATCAAAATCCTTTCAATAATCGAGAACTTGCCGAACTCGTTTGGCTAATTAGCCATCAAAATATCTGCGAATTTTTACAACAAGTTTCTCCCCAACGTCAGTATCAAGTTAAATTTGAAGACATCGTTAGGCAGCCACAGAAAACCCTAGAGAGTTTATGTCAGTTTTTAGGAGTAGAATTTAATCCTGATATGCTGCAACCCTACCAAGAGAAAAAGCAGCGCATGACTGACGGTATTTATGCCGAATCTAGAATGCTAGGAGATGTAAAATTTCATCAACATCAAAGCATTAATCCTAACACCATTGAGCAATGGAAAGATTACTACAACATTGACTTTTTAGGTAATGTAACTTGGCAACTAGCAGAATCTTTTGGCTATCCAAAAAATAACAATAATATCCCCCAAATTAGTCGAAAAAATCCCGCCGAACCTCAGACTTTCCCAGTTTCTTTTGCTCAACAGCGACTATGGATTTTAGCGCAATTAGAACCGGACAGCCCTTTTTACAATATGTTTAAAGCGGTTCATCTTCAGGGACGTATAAATATAGAAATTTTAGAACGCAGTCTCAACGAAATTGTCCATCGTCACGAAATTCTACGCACTAATTTTAAGGAAGTAGCAGAAACTCCAGTACAGGTAATTGCTCCCCACGCAACTCTGAAAATTTCGGTTGTGGACTTACAAGGATTATCAGGACAAGAACAGTCAGAACAATTACAACTTTTAGCAATTGAGGATCAATTACAACCTTTTAACCTGACTACGGGAATATTGCTAAGAGTCACCTTAGTGCAACTTAAATCAGAATCATCAGCTTTGTTATTGACCATGCACCACATTATTAGTGATGGTTGGTCAATGGGAGTATTGCTCAAAGAATTGTCAAGTTTATATCAAGGATTTTTGCTTGATGATGGTTCTGTTCTCCCGGAATTGCCGATTCAATATGCCGATTTTACAATTTGGCAACGGCAATGGTTACAAGGAGAAACTCAAGGTTTTATCACCATCCAAAACCAAATTAATTACTGGAAACAACAGTTAGCCGCAGCTCCTCCTTTGCTAGAATTACCTACGGACAGACCCCGTCCCTCTGTGCAAACTTTCCGAGGTGGATGTTTTTCCTTCCAGTTAGATGCCAAACTGACAGCATCTCTAAAAGAACTCAGCCACAAATCAGCAACTACCCTATTTATGACGTTGATGGCGGCTTATGTTACTCTATTATTCCGCTATAGTGGTCAAGATGATATTCTGGTAGGAACACCGATTGCCAATCGCAACTATCAAGAATTAGAAGAATTAATTGGCTTTTTTGTGAATACCCTAGTGATGCGAACTCGCTTAGAAGGTAATCCCAGTTTTGAAGAATTATTAAGACAAGTGCGTTCTGTTTGTACGAATGCTTATGCTAACCAAGACGTTCCTTTTGAGCAGATTATCGAAACTTTGCAAATAGAGCGCAGTCTTAGTCACAGTCCTTTGTTTCAGGTGATGTTTGTTTTACAAAATGTGGCCATGGAGGAATTAGAAAATCCTGAGTTAAAAATATCGCATCTACCTCTAGATAATGTTAACGCCAAGTTTGATCTCACCTTACAAATGTGGGAAACAAATACAGAAGAAGGCAACTCTCTCCAAGGATTTTGGCAGTATAATACAGATTTATTCGATCAAAATACAATTGCTCGCATGACTGGTCATTTTCAGACATTATTAGATGCAATTGTTACGAATCCGCAAGAGTCGGTAGGAACCTTGCCATTACTAACAGAAAAAGAGCGTCATCAACTGTTAGTAGAATGGAATAATACTGATACAACATACAGTTATACTCAGTGTATTCATCAGTTATTTGAAGAGCAGGTAAAACGGACTCCTGATGCTGTAGCTGTAGTATTTAAATGTGAAAAATTAACCTATAATGAGTTAAATCATCGAGCGAATCAGTTAGCCCATTATTTGCAATCTTTGGGAGTAAAACCTGATCAATTAGTGGGGATTTGTCTTGAGCGTTCTTTAGAGATCATTGTGGGGTTATTGGGGATATTAAAAGCGGGTGGTGCTTATGTTCCTCTTGACCCAGAATATCCGATTGAACGGTTAAGCTTCATGTTAGAAGATGCTCAATTATCAGTGCTGTTAACGCAACAAAAGCTAGGAGAAACTCTACCTCAACATCAAGCGCAGATTATTTATTTAGATACCGACTGGGAAAAAATTGCCGAAAACAGCCATTCAAATCCAGAAAACACCGTCACTCCAGATAACTTAGCTTATGTTATTTACACTTCCGGTTCCACAGGTAAACCGAAAGGGGTGTTAGTCAATCACTCCAATGTCGTGCGATTATTTGCCGCTACAGATGCTTGGTATAATTTTAGTAGTCAAGATGTCTGGACTCTATTTCATTCCTACGCTTTTGACTTTTCGGTGTGGGAAATGTGGGGAGCTTTGTTATATGGTGGACGCTTGGTAGTTGTTCCCTACTTAGTGACCCGTTCTCCCGAAGCATTTTATCAGCTATTATGTCAAGAAAAAGTAACAATTCTTAATCAAACTCCTACCGCTTTCCGTCAGTTAATTCAAGCTGAAGAATCCTTAAAAGGAAGTTTTCCCCCCTTATCAAGGGGGGTTAGGGGGGATCGTTCATCGACAACAGATAACGATTTAAGCTTACGTTTAGTTATTTTTGGAGGAGAAGCTTTAGAAATTAACAGCTTACAACCTTGGTTTCAGCGCCATGGCGACCAATGCCCCCAATTAGTTAATATGTACGGAATTACAGAAACTACCGTTCATGTCACCTATCGACCATTAAGTATGACCGACTTGGATAGTACAGCTAGTGTGATTGGTCGTCCCATTCCCGACTTACAGGTATATTTACTAGACCAATATTTACAACTTGTACCGGTTGGTGTACCCGGGGAGATGTATGTGGGGGGTGCCGGAGTAACAAAAGGTTATCTCAATCGTCCTGAATTAACAACAGAAAGGTTTATTCCTAGTCCTTTTGAGAAGGATGAAGTGATCCCCCCAACCCCCCTTAATAAGGGGGGCAATGAGCCATCAAAATTATATAAAACGGGAGATTTAGCCCGTTATTTACCTAAGGGAGAATTAGAATATTTAGGGCGCATTGACAATCAGGTTAAGATTCGGGGTTTTCGGATTGAGTTAGGGGAAATCGAAGCATTATTAGCATCTCATCCCCAGATTTGGGAAACAGTAGTAATAGTGAGGGATGATGCAACAGGAGATAAGCGTCTTGTGGCCTACATTGTGCCACAATCGGAAAAAATAATTACCATTAACGAAATACGGCAATTTCTGAAAGCTAAATTACCCGGTTATATGATACCTAATGCTTTCGTTATTTTAGATGCCTTACCCCTTACTGCTAATGGAAAAATAGATCGTCGAGCTTTACCACCACCAGAATCTAGTAGTGAACCATCAGAAAAATATGTTGCTCCGCGTAACCCGATCGAGGATATATTAGTAACTGTTTGGTCAGAAGTGCTAAAAGTCGAGAAAGTGGGCATAAATGATAACTTCTTTGAACTGGGAGGCCATTCCCTACTAGCCACTAAATTAGTAGCACAGATACGCGATCGCTTGAAAGTTGAACTTCCCTTACGTCAGTTATTCAACTCGGCCACACCAGCAGAATTAGCCCAAGGGATTGAACAGTTAAAACAGGAAAAATCCGCTCCCATCGTTCCAGTAATTTTACCAAGAAAAAGAAAATGAATTTTGAAGAATTACCCCTATCTTATGCTCAACAGCGTTTATGGTTCTTAGATCAATTAGAACCAAACAGTCCCTTTTATAATATTTCCCTGGCCTTGCATTTAGCAGGAAATCTCCAAGTAGATGTCCTCGAAAAAAGCCTACAAGAAATTATTCAGCGCCATGAGTCCCTCCGCACAAATTTCGCCACTATTGAGGGAAATCCTGTACAAATAATCAAACCAGAAAGTAATTGGCAATTAACGCTTGTCAATGGGAAAGACAGCCCAAAATATCGAGAAGAGCAGGAAATAAAAAAATGGCTAGAAATTCACAGCCATCAACCTTTTGATTTAGCCAATGACTCCCTAATTAGAGCCACCCTACTTAAGTTATCAGACACAGAACATTTTTTGCTGATTTGTCTGCACCATATTGTCTCTGATGGTTGGTCAATGGGGGTATTTATTGAGGAATTGACAACCCTTTATAATGCCTATACTAAAGGTTTAGAACCTCTTTTACAAGAGTTACCAATCCAGTACGCAGATTTTGCAATTTGGCAAAGGGAGTATTTACAGGGAGAAATCCGACAAAATCAGTTAAATTACTGGCAAAAACAGTTAGCAGCAGCACCCGCTTTATTACATCTACCTACGGATTATCCCCGTCCTCTGCAACAAAGTTTTCAGGGAGATCGGATAAAATGTATCCTTTCTCCAGAACTCAGTCAAGGCTTAAATAAGCTGAGTCGGGAAAAAGGTGTCACCTTATTTATGACCCTCTTGACCGCATTTGGAATCCTACTCTATCGCTATACGGGACAAACAGACATTTTAGTCGGTACTCCCATCGCTAACCGTACTCGTAGTGAATTAGCTGGGTTAATCGGCTTTTTTGTCAATACCTTAGTCTTAAGAACAGATTTAGCTGGAAATCCCAGTTTTAGCGAGTTATTAAAACAGGTACGAGAAACAGCAACGGATGCTTACGACCATCAAGATTTACCTTTTGAGATGTTAGTAGAGGCCCTACAACCTGAAAGAAACATGAGTTATACTCCTTTATTTCAGGTGATGTTTGGTTTAGATAATGAAATTGTAGATAGCATAAATTTAGAAGGAATAAAAGCCACTCGTCAGCCTTTAGAATTTAAGACAGCTAAGTTTGACTTAAGTTTATCTATACAGGTAAAAGAAGCTGGATTAACTGCGATTTGGGAATATAATACAGATCTGTTTGACAAAAGCACAATTGAGCGACTATCAGGGCATTTTGTTAACCTATTAACTGGGATTATTGCTAATCCAGAACAAGCAATTAGTCAACTACCCTTACTAACAGAAAGTGAGACTAATCAGCTATTATTTAACTGGAATCAGAATGAAATTGATTACAAAAATGATTTGTGTCTGCATCAGTTGTTTGAACAACAAGTAAAACAGAATCCACAGGCGATCGCTGTTAGACTAGAAGATGAATTTTTAACCTACGAGGAGTTAAACTGTAAGGCTAATCAGTTAGCCCATTACCTACAATCTTTAGGGGTAAAATCCGAGAGTTTAGTCGGGATTTTTGTTGAACGTTCCCTAGACATGATTATCGGAATCCTGGGAATACTTAAAGCAGGGGGAGCTTACGTTCCTTTAGATATTAATTATCCAAAAGAGCGAATTACCTATCTTATTGAAGATACTCAACTTAGTATTGTGTTGACGCAATCTAAATTTATTGAGCAACTTCCCCAATTTCAAGGAACAACCATCTGTTTAGATCAAGACTGGTCAATAATCGCCAAACAGAGTACAGTTAGCCCTCTGGTAGAAGTTGATCAGCACAATTTAGCCTATATTATCTACACCTCCGGCTCCACAGGTCAACCCAAAGGGGTAATGATTGAACATCGCTCAGTAGTCAACTATATACTGACTACTATTCGAGAGTATGGTATTACCTCAGAGGATCAAATTCTGCAATTTTCCTCTATCTGCTTTGATGCTTCTGTTGAAGAAATCTTTGTTAGTTTGTTATCGGGTGCGACCTTGGTATTGCGAACAGAAGAGATGTTGCGCTCTAGTGAGTATTTTTGGCAATGTTGTCAAAAATGGCAATTAACAGTTTTGGGTATTCCTACTGCTTATTGGCATCAATTAGCCTCTGAATTAACCCCTGATACCCTGCCAATTCTCTCAAAGATTAAACTAATTGTTATTGGTGGGGAAGCCATTCAACCGGCAAAAGTACAGCAATGGCAAACAGTTACAGGCCAATATTCCCCTCTTCCTCGACTATTAAATGCTTACGGACCAACAGAAGCAACCATTGCGGCGACTTTCTCCGAATTTACTTCACCAACTATAACCAATATTCCCATTGGGCGACCCATCAGTAATACTCAGGTTTATATTCTTGATGCTTGCTTACAACCTGTTCCTGTGGGGGTAGCTGGAGAATTACATATTGGTGGTATGGGATTAGCGCGGGGTTATTTTAATCGTCCAGAATTAACCCAAGAAAAATTTATTCCTAATTCTTTTGAGAAGGATGAAGTGATCCCCCCAACCCCCCTTAATAAGGGGGGCAATGAGCCGTCAAAATTATATAAAACGGGAGATTTATGTCGGTATTTAACCGATGGCAATATTGAGTATTTAGGACGGATTGACAATCAAGTAAAAATTCGGGGTTTTCGCATTGAATTGGGAGAAATTGAAACCGTTCTTAGTCAGCACAATGCAGTAAAAACGGCTGTTGTGATTGCTCGGGAAGATGAGACAAATCAGAAACGTTTAGTCGCCTATATTATTCCCCAAGTAGAGATTATTTCCGCCCCAAAAGAGAAAAATTCGCTTAATGTTACTCAACTGCGGCAATTCCTGAAAGCCAAGTTACTAGAGTATATGATTCCTAGTGCCTTTGTCATTTTGGAATCCCTACCCTTAACGCCTAATGGTAAGATCGATCATCGTGCTTTACCGTCCCCCGAATTCCAAAGCCAAGCGCAATACATTGCGCCGCGTAACCCCATTGAGGAGATATTATCCTCGATTTGGGGAAAAGTGTTAAAAGTTGCACAGGTGGGGATTCACGACAACTTCTTTGAGTTAGGCGGACATTCATTATTAGCAACTCAACTAATTTCGCGCATCCGTGAGGATTTTCGGGTAGAAATGCCCTTACGCGAGTTATTTGTTGCACCGACAATCGCCGAATTGTCCCAAGAAATAAAACGGCTTTCCGAAGGAGAACAACTAACTGAACTGCCGATTTTACCCAGGGAAAAAACAGCAGAATTACCCCTATCTTTTGCCCAGACTCGTCTCTGGTTTTTGGCTGAATTTGAGTCGCATAGTTCTTTTTATAATATCCCCCTAGCCTTGCGTTTAGAGGGAACTTTAAACTCAGAAATCTTAATCCAGAGTTTAGAAGAAATTTGCGATCACCATGAGGCTTTACGCACCAACTTCATTACCGTTGATGGTATCCCTACTCAGGTTGTACAAGCACGAACCTGGACAGTTACGGTTGTTGATTTACAGCATTTATCTGGTAGTGAACAAGCAATTACGTCTCAAGAGTTAGCACAAAATCAAGCGGTTCAACCCTTTGATTTAGCTGGTGAACCCTTAATCAGAATCACTTTAGTGGTGTTATCTGAAACGGAACATCTCTTATTAGTCTGTATGCACCACATTGTCAGTGATGGCTGGTCAATGGGGGTATTTCTTCAGGAACTAACCGCCCTCTATAATGCCTATATTCAGGGTTTATCTTCGCCTCTAAATCCCTTATCTATCCAGTATGGAGATTTTACCCTTTGGCAAAGACAATGGCTGCAGGGAGAGGTATTGCAACAGCAACTAGACTACTGGCAAAAACAGTTAGCTGGCGCACCGGCCCTTCTATCTTTACCAACAGATAGACCTCGACCCAATCAACAAAGTTTTGCTGGGGGACATTTACCCTTTAGCCTTTCCCTAGAATTAACCGAAAAACTGACCCAATTAACCCAGGAACAGGGTGTCACTTTATTTATGACCCTGTTAACAGCTTATGCTGTCTTACTTTACCGTTATACAGAACAGGAAGACATCTTAATTGGTACTCCCATTGCTAACCGTAATCGCAGGGAAATTGAAGGGTTAATCGGCTTTTTTGTCAATACTTTGGTTTTGCGAATTGACTTGTCAGGTAAACCCAATTTTAATCAGTTATTAGGTCGAGTACGAGAAATGGCAATGGATGCCTATGCTCATCAAGATTTGCCCTTTGAAATGTTGGTAGAGGCCCTACAACCTGAACGAGATTTAAGTCACGCGCCTTTATTTCAAGTGGATTTTCTGCTGCAAAATAGTCCCCCGTCTCCCTTAGAACTAACAGGATTAACCGCCACTCCCCTCACCACAGAAAATGACACCGCCAAATTTGATCTAACCCTGGCGATGGAGAATACCGGTGCAGAATTAAAAGGGGTATGGGAATATAATACCGATTTATTTGATCGCAGCACCATTGAGCTATTAACAGGAAATTTCATCACCCTACTAGAAGCATTGGTTGTTAACCCGCAACAGCCAATTTTCCAACTACCATTATTAACTGGAGTCGAGGCAAAAAAATTATTAGAAGACTGGAATGCTACCGAAAAAGCATATCCTTTCCATCAATGTATTCATCACTTATTTGAAGAACAAGCAGCACGAACACCAGATGCAGTAGCAGTGGTCTTTGAGGGTCAAGAATTAACCTATCAAGAATTAAATATTCAGGCGAATCAATTAGCCCATTATTTACAATCTTTGGGGGTAAATTCAGAAGTTTTAGTCGGCATTTATCTAGAGCGGTCACTGTTAGTTATTGTCGGATTATTAGCAGTTCTCAAAGCTGGGGGAGCCTATATACCTTTAGACCCAGATTATCCCCAGCAACGGTTGACTTATATGGCAGAAGATGCCCAAATTTCTCTACTGCTAACTCAAGAAAGTTTACTCGATTCTTTACCAGCAGAAGATGTGGGGGTAATTGTCTTAGATAAATTAGCCGATATCTTGACAGTTCAAAGGTCAGAAAATACCCTCAGTGAAGTAGCACCAGAAAATCTACTATGCCTATTATATACATCTGGTTCCACAGGTAAACCTAAAGGAGTGATGTTAACTCACGCAGCTTTAGTTAATCATAGTTGGGGCATTAGTGAAGTATTCGGTTTAACAGAATCTGATCGCGTTTTACAGTTTGCTTCCTTTGGCTTTGATGTCGCTGCCGAAGAAATTTTTCCCACCTGGTTAAAAGGTGGTACAGTGGTTTTAAGACCGGGGCAAATGTTCCCAACTTTGACTGATTTTGCTGATTTTATCGAACAAGAAAGCCTCACCGTTTTAAATATTACCCCCGCCTATTGGCATGAATGGGCAATCGCCGTTTCCCAATCATTAGCTACTGTACCATCCAGTCTGCGAGTTGTGGCCGTGGGAGGGGATGCAGTGTTACCAGAAACCGTCAATATTTGGCGACAAATGGTCGGAAAACGGGTTCAATGTATCAACGTCTATGGACCCACAGAAGCATCTGTAACCGCCATAGTTCATGACTTGCTAGATTATCAGTCAGAAAAAATCAATTCAGTGCTGATTGGTCGTCCCATTGCTAACACAAAAGCATACATCTTGGATCAAAATCTGCAACCCGTACCCATTGGAGTTAAGGGAGAATTGCATTTATGCGGTGTTCGTTTAGCGCGGGGTTATCTGAATCGTCCCGAATTAACTGCTGAAAAATTTATTGATAATCCCTTTGCTAATGCGGCTTTCAATCGGTTGTATAAAACGGGAGATTTAGCGCGTTATTTACCCGATGGTAATATTGAATGTTTTGGCCGGATTGACAATCAGGTTAAAATTCGCGGATTCCGTATTGAGTTGGGAGAAATTGAAGCGGTACTTAACCAAAATATTGATGTACAAACATCTTGTGTAATTATTCGGGAAGATACTCCGGGGTATAAATATTTAGTCGCTTACATAGTAGCTCATTATGAACGCATACCGATGATTAGTGAACTGCGTCAGTTTCTGTCCAGTAAATTGCCTTTGTATATGGTTCCTCAAGCTTTTGTTTTTCTGGAATCTTTACCCCTTACTACTAATCGTAAAGTAGATCGTCGCGCTTTACCCGCACCAGATACGATAGGGAATCGCCGGGATCAATATGTAGCACCACGCAATGGAATTGAAGAGATGTTGGTGCAAATTTGGACAGAAATACTCAAAGTAGAGCAAGTGGGAATTTATGATAATTTCTTTGAAATTGGCGGCCATTCTCTCCTCGCAACTCAATTAGTCTCCCGGATTCGGAGTTTATTTAAAATAGAACTACCTTTGCGGAGTTTATTTGGTGCAGCGACGGTGGCCGAATTAGCGCATCTTATTGGACAATTACAGCAGCAAAATCTGACGCTAACAGTACCCCCCATTTTACCGAGAACTAAGGATACAGAACTACCTCTATCCTTTGCTCAACAGCGTTTATGGTTTTTAGATCAATTGCAACCAAATAGCGCTTTATATAATATACCGATGGTGTTGCATTTCCGAGGCAACCTCAATCAAAAGGCCTTAGAACAAAGTTTGCAAGAAATTTGCGATCGCCATGAGATATTACGGACTAATTTTGTCACGATTGATGGACAACCGACTCAGATTATTCAAACAACAAGGGAGACAATATCGGTCGTTGATTTACAAGATTTACCCATCCAAGAGCAAGCAGAAAAAACACAGCAATTAAAGCAAAAACAAGCCACTCAACCCTTTGATTTAGCCAAAGAATCTTTAATCAGAATCACTTTAGTGGTGCTATCGGAGACGGAACATCTCTTGTTAGTGTGTATGCACCACATTATTAGTGATGGTTGGTCAATCGAAGTGTTGATTCACGAATTGACCAGCTTATATAATGCTTATGTGCAGAATCAACCCGCAAATTTAGCTCCTTTACCGATTCAGTATGGAGATTTTGCACTCTGGCAAAAACAATGGTTACAAGGGGATATCCTACAAAGTCAATTAAATTACTGGCAAAATCAACTAACAGCTGCACCCCCATTATTATCTCTTCCCACAGACCACCCTCGACCTGCGGTACAAAGCTTTGTCGGTACTCAGCAAGAATTTTCCCTTTCCCCCAAAATTAGCCAAGCTTTGACTGAATTAAGTCGCCAACAAGGGGTGACATTATTTATGACGCTGTTGGCTGCTTTTGATGCTTTATTGTATCGTTATACAGGGTCAAGTGATATTTTGGTAGGAACTCCCATTGCTAACCGTAATCGCAGCGAAATTGAGGGGTTAATCGGCTTCTTTGTTAATACTTTAGTGATGCGGACGGATGTATCAGATAATCCGAATTTTAGTCAGTTATTAACCCGGGTTCGGGAAGTGACAATGGATGCTTATGCGCACCAAGACTTACCCTTTGAAATGTTAGTCGAAGCGTTGCAACCGGAACGGGATTTGAGCCATACTCCCCTATTTCAAGTCGCTTTTGTCCTGCAAAATACACCTAAGTCTGAAATTGCAATGACGGGATTAACGGTGACAGATTTGCCTCCAGAAAATACCACAGCTAAGTTTGATTTAACCTTAGCTATGGTTAGCACAGATGATGGCTTAAAAGGTGTCTGGGAATATAATACTGATTTGTTTGAGAGTAGCACTATTGAGCGATTATCAGGGCATTTTCTCAACTTATTAGGGGGAATTGTGGCCAATCCTCAAGCGCAGATTTCCCAATTACCCTTACTGACAGAAAGCGAGACTCATCAGTTATTAATTGAGTGGAATAATACTCAAGTTGACTATCCTGAGTATAAGTGTATTCATCAACTATTTGAAGAACAGGTAGAACGCACACCCGACGCAGTAGCAGTGGTTTTTAAAGGTCAACAATTAACCTACAATGAATTAAATAATCGAGCTAATCAATTAGCCCATTATTTGCGGAAATTAGGCGTAAAAGCTGATACTTTAGTCGGCATTTCCCTTGAGCGTTCCTTAGACATGATAGTGGGGTTATTAGGAATCTTAAAAGCGGGTGGTGCTTATGTCCCCCTCGACCCAGATTATCCCAGTGAACGGCTACAATTTGCCATCGCTGATGCTCAACTGTCATTCTTGCTCACTCAAGAGGGATTAATCAATAAACTACCCGAACATCAAGCGCGGCTAATCTTGTTAGAGCAGATTGGGAAAGAAATCAATCAAAATAGCCAAGATAACCTCACAGGAGTAGTAACAGCCAATAATTTAGCTAATCTCATTTATACCTCTGGTTCTACAGGAAAACCCAAAGGGGTAATGGTGGAACATCGGGGACTATTTAACCTAGCTCAAGCGCAAATTAAAACCTTTAACGTACAGTCAAACTCTCGCCTTCTCCAGTTTGCTTCCCTCAATTTTGATGCTTCTATCTGGGAAATTATCATGGCCATGGGAGCAGGTGCAACCCTTTATTTAGACAGCAAAGATGCTTTAATGCCCGGGTTGCCATTAATGGGAATATTAAAAGATTATGGTATTACCCATATTACTTTACCCCCCTCAGCCTTAGCAGCTTTGCCCCTAGAAGAAATACCAGAGTTACAAACAATTATTGTGGCAGGAGAAGCTTGTTCAGAAGAATTGAGCAAACAATGGGCCAGAGGGAGAAATTTCTTTAATGCTTATGGACCGACAGAAACCAGCGTTTGTGCCACGGTAGAAAAATGGACAGATGAAACTGTGAAAGTAACTATTGGTCGCCCCATTGCTAACACCCAAGTTTATATCTTAGACTCCCATTTACAACCTGTTCCGATTGGTGTAGTCGGAGAATTACATATTGGGGGTCTGGGATTAGCGCGGGGTTATCTCAATCGTCCCGAATTAACCCAAGAAAAATTTATTCCTAATCCTTTTGAGAAGGATGAAGTAATCCCCCCAACCCCCCTTAATAAGGGGGGCAATGAGCCGTCAAAATTATATAAAACGGGAGACTTAGCGCGTTATTTACCCGATGGTAATATTGAGTATTTAGGACGGATTGACAATCAAGTAAAACTTCGCGGTTTCCGCATTGAATTGGGAGAAATTGAGGCCTTACTCAACCAAAATCAGGCGGTACAGTCTTCTTGTGTGATTGTTCGTGAAGATAATCCGGGGGATAAACGCTTAGTTGCTTACGTCGTACCGCAACCCGAAATCAACCTGACAATTAACGAAATACGGCAATTTTTGCGAGCAAAATTACCCGATTATATGGTTCCTACTGCGTTTATTCTTCTTGATGCTTTCCCCTTAACTCCTAATGGCAAAATCGACCGCCGTGCTTTACCTGTTCCCAATTTACAGAGCCAAGGTGAATATATCGCTCCCCGTAATGCCATTGAAGAAAAAATGGCGCAGATCTGGGGTGAGATACTGAAATTACAACGAGTCAGTATTGAGGATAATTTCTTTGAATTAGGGGGTCATTCTCTGTTGGCGACTCAAGTTATTTCTCGATTACAGGAAACCTTTGAGATTGTTTTACCCTTGCGTTATCTGTTTGAATCGCCAACCATTGCTCAGTTAAGTGGGGTAATTTTAAAAGAACTGCAAACAGGTTTAGGGTTAAAGCTACCATCAATTGTCCCCGTTAATCGAGAGGCTGATATTCCCCTATCCTGGGCCCAGGAACGTCTCTGGTTTGTGAATCAATTAGAAGGGGAAAGTGGGGCTTATACTATTGATTTAACCATGGGTTTGCGCGGAAATCTCAATATTAAAGCCTTAGAAAAAGCTTTCCAAGCAATTATTCAACGCCATGAACCCCTACGGACTCAATTTAAACTCAAAGATAACCAACCAATACAAGCGATCGATCCTAATGTAACTTTCACCTTACCAGTTGTCAATCTGCAAAACCTCAGTCATTCTGAGCAACAGGTAAAAAACCTGTTATTAGCAGCAGCATCCGAACGCTTTGATCTCGAATCAGGGTCAGTATTACGAGTCAAATTATGGCAATTGCAGACAGAGGAATATGTCCTATTATTAGCCATTCACCATATTGCGGCGGATGGTTGGTCAATAGGTGTTTTAGTGGACGAATTATCGGTCTATTATCGAAGTTTCTGCACCGGGACAAAAGCAGATTTACCTGATTTATCAATACAGTATGCTGACTTTGCCGTGTGGCAGCGTCAATGGTTAACTAATGAAGTATTAGACCGTCAATTAAGCTACTGGAAGCAACAATTAACCCGGATTCCCCTACTACACCAACTTCCCACAGACCGTCCCCGGCCAGCAATTCAAAGTTTTCGCGGTGGGACGGAGCGACTGCAACTAGATAGTCAACTAACGCAACAACTGAAAAAACTCAGTCAAGAGTCCGGTAGCACTCTTTTTATGACATTACTGGCGGGTTTTGCTGTGTTACTATCTCGTTATAGTCAACAAACAGATGTGGTAATTGGTTCACCAATTGCTAACCGTAACCGCACCGAAATTGAAGGGTTAATCGGCTTTTTTGTCAATACTTTAGTGTTAAGATTTGATTTATCTCAAGACCCGACCTTTGAAGATTTTCTCGCGCAGGTCAGACAAACTACTCAAGATGCTTACGACCATCAAGATTTACCCTTTGAGATGTTAGTCGAAAAATTACAAATTGAGCGTCATTTAGATCGTAATCCTTTAACACAGATAGTTTTTGCTCTTCAGAATGCTCCTAGTTCTCCCTGGGATTTACCCGGACTAAACATTGAGGAGATACCATCGGGACTTGATTCAGTCAGGGTTGACTTAGAAGTTTACCTCTGGGATGCACCGGAAGGATTAGGCGGTTTTTGCTCTTATAACAGGGATTTATTTGATGCTGAAACTATTGTCCGTATGATGACTCATTTTAAGACTTTGTTGGCGGCAATTGTGGAAAATCCCCGTCAATCAGTAGCTTCACTACCCTTATTAAATCCAGAGGAAGAGTATCAACTATTAGAGGGGTGGAATGAGACAAAATCTGATTACTCCTATAACAAGTGTATTCATCAATTGATTGAGGAACAAGCAGCGCGTACCCCTGACGCGGTAGCAGTAGTCTTTGAAAATCAACAGTTGACCTATGCAGAATTAAATAGTCAGGCCAATCAATTAGCTGACTATTTACGATCTTTAGGTGTAGAAACCGAGGTAATAGTCGGTTTATGTGTAGAGCGCTCTTTAGATATGATTGTGGCATTAATAGGCATCCTTAAAGCCGGTGCTGCCTATCTACCTCTTGACCCAGAATATCCTCAAGAACGCCTACAATTTATGTTAGAGGATAGTCAAGTCTCCTTATTACTAACCCAAAGTTTACTGATTGATAAACTCCCAAATCATCAAGCTAAAACTGTATTTTTAGCTGAAATTTGGCAAGAAATTAAACCAATGAACCGGGATAATCTGACGGGGAAGGTAACAGCTTCTAATTTAGCTAATGTAATTTATACTTCTGGTTCTACGGGTAAACCTAAAGGGGTGATGGTTGAACATCAAGGGTTATGTAACTTAGCTTTGGCTTTAATTCAGACTTTTGCTGTGTCTTCTCAGAGTCGAGTGCTTCAATTTGCTTCTTTTAGTTTTGATGGTTGTATTGCGGAAGTTTTGACGGCTTTGGGAGCAGGAGCGACACTTTATTTGGCAAGTAAAGACAATTTAATGCCCGGTTTACCCTTAATTAAACGATTACGGGAGAATAAGATTACTCATATTACTCTACCGCCATCAGCTTTAGCAGTGCTACCTTGGGAAAATCTTTCCTCTCTGCAAACTATTACTGTCGTCGGAGAAGCTTGTTCTCCTGAATTGGTGAAAAAATGGTCCCAGGGACGAAATTTCTTTAATGGTTATGGACCCACCGAAGGAAGTGTTGCTGCAACGGTAGCTAAATGTACGCTGGTTGATGAAAAAATAACTATCGGTCGGCCAATTCCTCATGTGCAGGTTTATATTTTAGACTCCCATTTACAACCGGTTCCTATCGGTGTACCCGGGGAATTATATATCGGAGGAGCAGGGGTAGCCAGAGGTTATTTGAATCGCCCAGAATTGACAGCAGAGAAATTTATCCCTAACCCGTTTGTCTCCCTTGATCCCCCCCTAACCCCCCTTGATAAGGGGGGAGAGCAGCCGTCAAAATTATACAAAACGGGAGATTTAGCTCGTTATTTACCTGATGGAAGAATTGAATATCTGGGACGAATTGACAATCTGGTTAAAGTAAGGGGTTTCCGCCTCGAATTAGGGGAAATTGAAGCAGTTTTGAGCCAACATCCCTTAGTACAAGAAGCGGTTGTGATAGCTCGCGCTGATCAGAAAAGTGATCATGATCATGACCAGCTTAATACTAATTTGGTAGCCTACTTAGTTCCGGCTCTCAAGGATCAAGTATTGCCTGAACAGCTTGCTCAATGGCAGAGTGAATATGTTAGTGATTGGCAAAAGATTTACGAAGAATCCTACAGTAAACCCCAACCTCAAATTGAAGACCCCACTTTTAATATTAGTGGTTGGAATAGTAGTTATACAGGACAAGCTATTCCGCCAGCAGAAATGCGGGAATGGGTTGATCAGACGGTGAGCCGAATTTTAGGAAATCAACCACCACAACGAGTGTTAGAAATTGGTTGCGGAAGTGGATTATTGCTATTCCGTGTGGCGAAACATTGTCAGGAATATTGGGGAGCAGATTATTCCGCTGCTACCATTAATAACCTCGAACATTTATGTAGCACCATTGAAGGTTTAGAGGGCAAAGTAAAATTATTACACCGAACAGCCGATGATTTTACCGGTATTCCCCAAGCTAATTTTGATCGAATAGTGATTAACTCTGTGGTTCAGTATTTTCCTAGTGTGGATTATCTATTACAAGTTATCGCAGGAGCAGTCAAGGCGATTGCGGATCGGGGTAAGATTTTCTTAGGTGATATTCGTAGTTTGTCCTTACTAGAGCCTTACCACGCGGCGGTACAGTTAGCTCGTGCCGAAGCTAATAAAACCCTTGAACAATGGCAAAAACAAGTAAATCAAAGTGTAGCTACCGAAGAAGAATTGTTAATTGAACCTCAGTTCTTTATCGCACTTAAACAACGCTTTCCGCGAATTTCTTGGGTAGAGATTGCACCGAAACGGGGTCAGGCTGACAATGAGTTAACCCAATTCCGCTATGATGTTACTTTACATCTGGATACTGATGGGCAAAAAACGACAATTCCTTGGCTAAATTGGCAGCGGGATCGGTTTTCTTTAGGGCAACTACAAGATAAACTGAAACTGGAACAACCAGAATATTTAGGTATCAGAGATGTACCCAATCAACGATTACAAAAGGCACTACAAATTTTAGACTGTTTAGAAAATCCTCCGGGGGTAAAAACCGTGGGAGAATTGCGGCAATTGTTAGGAAAAAATAGCGGTATAGGGATTAATCCTGAGCAAATGTGGCAACTGGGAGAACAGTTAGGTTATACTGTTCATCTCAGTTGGTGGGAAGGTAGTCAAGATGGTTCTTTTGATGTGGTTTTCTGTCGCCAGAATGCCATCCTAGAACCGATAATAAATAAAATTGATGAAAAACCATACCCCAATTTTTGGGATGATGAGACGATTATCCCCAAATCCTGGACTGATTATACGAATAATCCCCTATATGGTAAATTAGTCCAGAAGTTAGTGCCACAGGTGCGGGAATTTGTCCAACAAAAGCTACCTAGTTATATGGTTCCCCAGGCTTTTGTTTTGCTTAATACCCTACCTTTGACTCCTAATGGTAAAGTAGATCGACAGGCTTTGCCTACCCCCGATACAGCTACACGCAATTTAGCTACGGGATTTCTCGCACCTCGCACCCCGATTGAAACCCAAATGTGCCAAATTTGGAGTGAAGTTTTGGGAGTCGAACGTATTGGGATTAAGGATAATTTCTTTGAATTGGGAGGACATTCTTTGTTAGCAACTCAGGTTATTTCCCGTTCCCGCGATCTTTTCTCGGTGGAATTGTCTTTACAAAATTTGCTGGAATACCCAACTATCGCTAATTTATCCCAAATTATTGAGGTACTTGCGGTTGTACAGGAGGGACAATCAGCTATGACTGAAAGCTTGGAAGATTATGAGGATGGTGAATTATAAAAACAGTTAAAGTTTTAGCTGCTCTTAATAGTTTAGCAAGACAGCTAAAACGGCAAAGGACAAATATTGATCCTAGTCAATAGCAATCTGATCAACTTTTTCATCCTCAGAGCAAACTTCGTAATTTAGAGCTAATTTAACAACAACTTTGGAGGCAATTGGTAAGTGAAAGTAGGAGAATTTTTAGCCTATTTAAAGGGTTTAGACATTAAACTGTGGCTGGAAGGCGAAAAACTTCGTTTTCAGGCTCCCAAAGGGGTTATGACCACAGAAATCAAAGAAGAAATCGCCGCCAAAAAACCTGAAATTTTGGCCTTTTTAAAAGCGGCTAAAATCCCGACTAATGCTGTTGATTTAGAGATTATTCCCGTGTCACGGGATCAGGATTTACCCCTCTCTTTTGCTCAACAACGACTCTGGTTTCTACAGCAACTTTCTCCCGATAGTCATTCCTATAATCTGTTAGACGCTTTACGGTTAGAAGGAAACCTCAATCTGTTGGCTTTAGAACAAAGTCTCAGTGAACTAATTCGCCGTCACGAAATTTTAAGAACCACTTTTCCTATGGTGGAAGGGCAACCAATTCAGCGCATTGCTCCCCCTTCACCCGTCAGTTTACCCCTTCAAGATTTACAAAATTTATCAAAGAATGAACAAACAGAACATCTGCAAGAAATAGCGATTGCTTTCTCCTTAAAACCCTTTGATTTAGCCAAGGAATCCTTAGTCCAATTTAAGTTACTTAAACTGGGTTCTCAAGAGTATGTATTGCTGTTGAAGATGCACCATATTATTTACGATGGTTGGTCTTTGAGCATCTTCTTTGGTGAATTATCTCAACTTTATGCGGCCTTTGTCCGGGGGTTGCCTTCCCCTCTCCCTGAATTATCGATTCAATACGCCGATTTTGCTGTATGGCAACGTCAATGGCTCACCGGTAAAGTCTTGGACCGTCAACTTAATTACTGGCAAAAACAGTTACAAGATGCGCCTAATATTTTAGAATTGCCGACGGATTATCCCCGTCCTCCAATTCCTAGTTTCCGGGGTGATGGACAGGTTTTTCGACTGAATCAAGACTTAACCCAACGCCTCAAACGGTTGAGTCAAGAGTCAGGAGCAACGCTATTTATGACTTTACTGGCGGCCTTTTTTGTCCTAATTTCTCGTTATAGTGGTCAATTAGATGTTTTGGTGGGTTCTCCCATCGCTAATCGTAATAGTTCGGCAATTGAGAAATTGATGGGATTTTTTGCCAACACTTTAGCTTTAAGGGGTGATTTAGGGGGAAATCCCAGTTTTCTGGAGTTATTAGAACGAGTAAAGCAAACGACTTTATCAGCTTATGCTCATCAAGATTTGCCTTTTGAAATGTTAGTAGAAAAATTACAATTAAACCGAGATTTAAGTCATAATCCTTTGATACAGGTAATGTTCTCACTGCAAAATACTCCCCAATCTGAGGCTAGGTTATCTGGCTTAAAGATGGAGAATTTGCCTTTATCTGTGGAGCTTAAAGCGCGATTTGATTTAGAGGTTAATTTTTGGGAAGTTTCTGATCGTTTAGAAGCGGTTTGGTGTTATAGTACCGATTTGTTTGCCACTGGTACTATTAACCAAATGGGGCAACATTTTCAGAATCTCTTAACTGCGATTGCAGCTAATCCCAATATGGGAATTTTTGAGTTATCGATGTTAAGTGATGCAGAACGTAATCAATTGTTATCATCGTGGAACGAAACTCACACAGATTATCCCTCTGATAAATGTATTCATCAGTTATTTGAAGAACAGGTAGAACGCACCCCCGACGCAGTAGCAGTTGTATATTCAGAGCAACAATTAACCTACAATGAATTAAATAATCGAGCTAATCAATTAGCCCATTACCTGCAAAAATTAGGAGTAAAACCAGAGGAATTAGTGGGGATTTGTCTAGAACGTTCTTTAGACATGATTGTGGGGTTACTAGGAATCTTAAAAGCTGGTGGTGCTTATGTTCCGATTGACCCAGATTATCCCCAAGAACGCATTAGCTTTATGCTCCAAGATACTCAGGTTAAAATAATATTAACCTGCGAATCTTTACAGACTTTCCTGCCAAATCATCAGGCTATTGTTATCTGTTTAGATAAAGATTGGCAACAAATTAATCAGGCAAGTCAGGAGAATCTTAACAGCGCAGTTTCTGCGGATAATTTAGCCTACGTTATTTATACTTCTGGTTCTACAGGAATACCCAAAGGTGTTATCGTCACTCATCAAGCAGTTAATC
Organism: Microcystis sp. LEGE 00066; assembly: GCF_015207925.1. Taxonomy (NCBI): domain Bacteria; kingdom Bacillati; phylum Cyanobacteriota; class Cyanophyceae; order Chroococcales; family Microcystaceae; genus Microcystis; species Microcystis sp. LEGE 00066. Next base: position 36,628 of record NZ_JADEVX010000009.1, read on the forward strand.
GACTGGTATTAAATACCAATTACATCCAGTTTACTCCTGATGACCGCGTTGTGCAAGCGTCTAATATTGCTTTTGATGCCGCTACTTTTGAAATTTGGGGGGCTTTACTTAACGGTGCTAAGATTATTATTATCGCTAAATCAGTTCTGCTCTCACCCCAAGAATTGGCACTAAGCTTAAAGGAAAATCAGATTAGTGTCTTATTTTTAACCACAGCACTTTTTAATCAGTTAGCTAATTTAGTTCCCCAAGCTTTTAGTAACTTACGCTGCTTACTATTTGGGGGTGAAGCAGTTGAACCAAAATGGGTACAAGAGGTACTAGAAAAAGGTGCGCCACAACGGTTGCTTCATGTCTATGGGCCAACGGAAAATACAACGTTTTCTTCTTGGTATTTAGTGGAAAACGTAGCTTCTACAGTGACAACTATTCCCATTGGTAAAGCGATTGCTAATACCCAAATCTATTTGCTGGATAAAAATCTGCAACCTGTCCCGATTGGTGTAGTCGGAGAATTACATATTGCTGGTGCAGGATTAGCCAAAGGTTATCTCAACCGTCCCGAATTAACCCAAGAAAAATTTATCTCTAATCCTTTTGAGAAGGATGAAGTGATCCCCCCAACCCCCCTTAATAAGAGGGGCAATGAGCCGTCAAAATTATATAAAACGGGAGACTTAGCGCGTTATTTACCCGATGGTAATATTGAATATGTAGGACGGATTGATAATCAAGTAAAAATTCGCGGCTTCCGCATTGAATTGGGAGAAATTGAGGCTGTACTTAGTCAAAATCAGGCGGTACAGTCTTCATGTGTGATTGTTCGTGAAGACAATCCCGGAGAAAAACAGTTAGTTGCTTATATTGTGCCTAAGCTAGGAGTAAAGCTAACAAGTGGCGATTTGCGTCAATTTCTTAGCGATAAATTGCCTGGTTATATGGTTCCGGGTGCGTTTGTGCTGCTGGAGTTTTTCCCTTTAACAGCTAACGGAAAAATTGATCGCCGTGCGTTAAAAGCTCCCAGTAACACCAGTGATTCAGACAGATTTATTGAAGCGCGTAATCAGTTAGAATTAAACCTCGTGCAAATCTGGTCAAAAGTGCTAAAGATTGACAAAATTAGCGTGCAGGATAACTTTTTTGATCTCGGTGGCCATTCCCTTTTAGCTCCTTATTTAATCACCCAAATTAAAGAACAGTTAGGCAAAGAAATTGCCGTAACTACAATATTTCAAAACCCAACTATTGAACAGTTAGCGACCATTATCCAAACCGAGGCAGATTCCTCTAACCAGTCTTGTTTAGTTCCCATTCAACCCCAGGGTTCAAAGCCGCCTTTCTTCTGTGTTCCAGGCGCTGGAGGAAGACCATTTTATTTTTACCATTTAGGACGTTGTTTAGGAAAAAATCAACCTTTCTACAGTTTTGAAAATGATCTCTATCAACAGTTTGGAGAAATCAGTCGCATTGAGGATATAGCCAGTATTTATCTTCAAGCCATGCAGGATTTACAACCCCAAGGACCCTACTTTTTGGGGGGACATTCCTACGGTGGTAATGTGGCTTTTGAAATGGCTCAACAGTTGGTTAATCAGGGTCAACAAGTGGCATTACTAGCAATAATTGATTCTTCAGCACCAACTTATAAAGATAAGCAAATTTTGCTAGATTATATTGATTGGGATCATGCGCGGTGGTTAGCTGAAGTCAGCAAAGGTATCGAAGTTTATTTAGATAAAACCATCGATATTTCCTATGAAACTCTTCAACTCTTAACAGTGGAGGAACAATTAAAATACGCCTTAAACTTTTTTAAACTGGCTAATATGCTTCCTCCCAATGCGGAAACTAGGCAGCTTGAAAAAATTGTCCAAGCCTATAAAACTAGCTGTTTATGTCTGATTGATTATCTCCCTAAACAGACTTATCCTGGTAAAATTACGGTTATACGGGCCGGGGAGGAATTAGCTGATGATCCAAATAAAGATTTAATAGCTGGAGATTGCGAGGATTCCTCTTTAGGCTGGAGTGAATTTTCTACAGAGCCGGTTGAGATTCATTTCGTACTAGGAAATCATGTCTCGATTATGGTGGAACCCCATGTCCAGATTTTAGCCGAAGAGTTAAAAGTTTGCCTTGAGATTTGATACCAAACCCGTTTTTAAGACTATGGTTAACTGCCAATTCAAATTGAAAAACTCAGTTATCAATTGTTTCTCCCCAATCTCCTGTATCTTTTAAACAGAATTTAATCTAAGAATTGACGATTTTCTACAAGTTGTGTGAACGGTAAGACTAATGTAGAATGCTGCAAGGCATCTGATTGCTAGACAGCCGCTTTGTATTCTTTTGCCTTACGATGGATTTTATATGACTGAAATCCCGACCAACCAATCCAACTTAGTGATTTTAGGAGTCTCATCAATGACGGAAACTACTGAAACGGCCATTCCCAATGATTTTCTCGGAATTAATCCCACAGAAATCAACAAAAAACTTGTCTCCTGGGGAATTTCTCTGGATGAAGTTGTTCAAAAACTTGCATCTCTGGGACTCCCCGGCACTATTTTCATTATTGCTGTTGCCGCATCCGGTGGTACTGCCTATCCTGCGATTTACGCACTTTTTGGGTTAGGCGGTCCGCTGGGACTAATTGGTGGACTTGGGGTCTTAGGCATCTCTACCATTATTGGTGACATTGTTACGGGTTATGGCATTGAGGCACTGCTTAAAACGGTCTATCTCAAACGTCGTGAAACAGAAACTCAAGAATATCTCATCAATGAGGTGGAAGGTTTGCCAATTTCTCAAGTTCTAAAACTTAACCTGAAAAAGGCTATTGAAGTAGAAATTGCTGCCGAAGAACCTGTTGCTCCCAAAGAAGTAGAAATTGCTGAAGAGTAGTTGTAACTTAACTAAGCACTGCTGCCCTCACCGGCCAATTGACTTGTTTAGCAAACCCTAAATACAACAAAAAACCGCCATAAATCTTACTCCTGCTTGACTTATGGCGGTGGTTGTTTTCTGTGTGAATTACTGAAAGCAATCTTGAAATTAATTAACTATCTTCCCAGTCAGAAGGCCATTTCCAAGTCCAAACGGGAGCGGGTTCAGAATCAGGGGGGGAATCGGGAGTCGGAGCCTCGTCTTGGTCCGCAGATAAAAAACGAGCAAAGAAGGGGATTGCTTTACTTTGTTCGCTATTAGGATAATTCATGGTCATTCCTAGTTTTGAGTGGCAGCTTTTTCAAGATAGCTGCGATTACCCTGTGATAGTAACATATATTGCCGTCTTACTCAAGTCAAATACTTGGTGAACTACCTACACTTCTCTTGCGGGTAAGTGTAGGTTTCCTCCCCAACAGATAGCGGAATCGTGGATTTCTTGCGTTCTCCCCTACCCTATCCAATTTCCAGTTGGCTGTCGTTATTATCGATCTGACTGTCTAACAGTATTTGGGTAGATTTCCATTCCCCATCCATTGTTTGACAAGTACACACCAACCATACGGATTGCTCTCCATCCCCGAACTCAAGGTGACAATCTTGGCAGGTTTCTTGGAAGTTTTGATCCCCGAACTGCAATTCCCCATCTATATTACCGATATGGTCACTAAGCCTCAGTTCGGTAGGGAGCCATTCTCCATCGCGAGCTTGGCACTCAGCACTCAGGATTGTGCTGTCAGGGTCGTAGTTGATACTGCTACAAGTGTGCGAAAAATTAGGCATGACAACTCTGCGTTTTAAAAAACAGTATGATTCAGCATAGTGCCTTAACAGCCGACATTCCGCACCGCTTCATATACTTTTATATATTTTTACATTCCCCAAGATTTTTTGACGAAAAACCTTGATTGTAGAAACTACTATTAAGAACATTTTCAAGAATTGATTTTTTCTGAGAAAAAAATTTGCAATTCTTCACCTGGATAAAAATCCATGATTGTAGCTATAATCTTTACTGGCAAAGGATTGTGGCTCTTCGTTACTTGTTATGGTTCGATAGGGGGGCATAAATCAACAAAATCTTTATCTGGTAAGGGATTTAATTGATTAGTTCGCTTTAGATAAAAAACAATTGACAAAAATCGCCCAATGTCTTTCTCTATAAGGGTTCCATCCCTTATAACTCCCGTCTATTGCATAAGACAAACCGAAGAACCAGGATTGTAAGCAATATATTAGTAAAAATTATCAATTGAATGTTAAGAAGTGCGGAAAGTGGGTTCTACTAAGCCCAATCGTGTTAAACTAATGTAGTTTTTGCCGAAAGAGTTAAGTGAGTTTAACAATGGATAAAAATGAATGGATTAGTAAATTCGATGATTTAATTTGTAGTCCTTCGATTCGAGAGTTTTATGGTGAAAGAGAGTTTTTTAATGTCGGTTATTGGCTCTCCCATACCCAAGATCAACAGGAAGCATCCTCTACTCTGATGGAGAAACTTTTAGAATTTATTCCCAACAAACAGGGAACAATTCTTGACGTTGGCTGTGGTTTGGGAGCAACTACCCATTATCTTCTCAAATATTATCCATTGACAGCAATTGTGGGGATTAACATTTCTCCGACACAAATTGCCAGAAGTCTCTTGAATTTTCCCGAGGGTAAATTTCTGTTAATGGACGCGGTAGAGATGGATTTTGCTGATCATTCTTTTGAGCAAATTATTTGTGTAGAAGCGGCTTTTTATTTTAATACTAGACAGCAATTCTTGCAAGAAGCTTGGCGAGTATTAAAGCCGGGGGGAACCTTAATTCTCTCAGATCTGAGTTTTGCCACAACGGAACTTTTAGGGGATTGGACAGTTCCCCAAGCAAACACGGTCAAAGATAGGGCAGAGTATCAAAATCTTTATCAACAGGCAGGGTTTAAAGATGTTAAATTTGTCGAGGTGACGGAGGAGTGCTGGTTCAGACATTTTCGCCATCTTAAGTCTTGGTTAACCGAGGAATTGCAATCAGGAAAATTAGACGAAGAAACCTATAATTTAAACATTAAGCCTCTGGATAATTTGCTAAGTTCCTCAGCCATAACTTATTGGTTAGTTGCTGGCCAAAAGCCAGTTAATATACTGTAATAGTTGTCAGGTTTTCTTTAATTTTTGGAGACAAAAAAATGTTTGATTCCTTATCGGGTAAAAAAGTCGTTATTATTGGTGCAAGCTCCGGGATTGACCTAGCGATTGCCGAAAAATTGCTCTCCCTGGGGGCAAAAGTGGTGCTTTCCCATGCTTCTCAAGAGAAATTAGCTGCCGCTGTTGCCCTAATTTCCGGGGAGATTGAAGCCAAAACTGTTAATTTTTTAGAAGAAGATTCTGTTAATGCCTTTTTTGCAGAAATTGGCAACTTTGACCATTTAGTAGTAACCTCTCTCGGAGACAGAAATATGCCGCGAGCTTTATTAACTGAAATGACCACAGAAACGGCCCGGGGAGGTATGGAGAAATTCTGGGCAACCTTTTTAGCAGTGCGTGGCTCCCTGAAAACTTTGGCCAAGGACGGTTCTATTACCCTGACATCCAGCGTTACTATCTTCAAATATTCCAAAATGGGCGGAATTTCCGTCATAGCCGCCGCTAATAGTGCCGTAGCCGTATTTGGACGCGCCCTCGCCCTAGAAATCGCTCCTATTCGCGTTAACGTTGTTGCCCCCGGATTAATAGAAGATACAAGTATCTGGAGCAGTCAAGGTGATTCAGAACGCTCGGACTTGAGCAAATGGGCGGTTTCTGCCCTACCTGTCGAACATTTAGGGCAACCCGAAGAAGTCGCCCTAGCAGTATTGAGTTTGATTATCAACCCCTATATGACAGGTGTGGTTTTACCTGTGGACGGTGGAGTTACTCTTTAAAAGAAATGGTGAAAAAAGACCGAGAAATCCTCGAGAACAAAAAATCTGGTGTCAGAGCAGAAAAGCGAAAATAACAAAGTGAGCAGAAAAATGCAGGAAAATTAATAAGTACCCTATCCCTTATAGGGATCTTTCTTAACAATTTTGTCACTAAGCAATCCAAGCCTGATCCTGACTTGATTTCAGTTTTTTCTTTGTCAGTAAGGGTGTCAACCAGGAATATTATAGATTGTTAATCGAGTTTTGAAAGCCCTGTGCTACAAAGGGTTAAAATGTTGGCTCTTCTAGTTTCTGTGTGGAAACGAGGTCTATACTGATAGTTTCTTCGGCAAAACAGCCATAAAAGTCTTGCCCGATAAGCATTTCACAATTCCATAAGCAAAAATTATTACACAAAGTCGAGAAGAGCCAATGAATCCACATCCGTATAACTTTGCTGCCTAGGTTTTGAGCGGTCGATCGAAGGATCAATATCTTTAACCAAAAAGTAAATTATGGAGGATTTCTAAACGCCGGTCATCTTCACGAACAATAGCACCATAATAATTTTTTTTATTCTCTAGCCAGAGTAATTCAAACTCGATCGCTTTTGGCAAAGCTAAACTGAAATTATCCAAAGCTTGGGGACAATCAAAGATAACTTTGCGCGTCTCGAATCGGTCAAAATGTCCTTGGCAGAACATTTTGAAAAACGGTAAAGAATCTAGTGACACTCCACCCCCAATGGCAACAGTCAAACCGGCAGCCTTAGCTTTTTTTGCCAAAGGTAAAGCCAGATCGAAAACTTGCTCGCTATTCACATCCCGGCGAGTTAATCCCAAAGAACAGGCTAAATCCATCCGTCCGATGACGATACCATGAAGAGATTTTATCTCTGGAATCGCCAACATTTCCTGAAAATTCTCACAGGCAGTAATCGTTTCAATATTAACTAATAACTCCACATCTTCCACCCCTTGATCAGCTAAAACCCTCCTAGCTCCCCGCAGATATTTTTGTAAAGCGTAGGCTGTTTCTACCATGGGAGCAATTAAGCGATCGACTCCTAAATTAACCGCATCAAATATATCTCTGATCGCTTCGCAACCAGCGATTTTCAGATTAAAATCCACCCCCGCTTGCAGACTAATTTCTTTCAACCGCATCGCTTCCGTCAGTCGGGTTCCTTCCGTCTCGAATTCCGCTTTTACCCCTGAAACATGGTGATCTTCCCTGAGTTCTCTTAACAGTTCCACCATTTTTTTTTCTAAGGAATTCATGATTTTAATCGTTCACAATCGGTAACTGCTAGAGGATCCTTGTTAATTATAGCCGATCCGCGAAAAGCCGATAGCTGAGGACTAAGAGACCATAAAAATACCCTAAACAAGGGGACAAGAGCGACAAAATACTGGCATAATGAGCAAGGCCGTCTGATTTTTTTCTGGCCCCATCCTTTCTATACTACATTCGTAATATAAGTAATTCTCTAGTTAGACTATGCGAACTCACTACTGTGGCGACCTTAGCGCGATCGAAATTGAAAAAAGTGTCACCCTCTTCGGTTGGGTCGATCGCCGTCGCGATCACGGTGGCGTTATTTTTATTGATCTGCGGGATCGCAGTGGTATTGTCCAGATCGTCAGCGATCCCCAACGAACCCCCGCTTCCTACCCGATCGCTGAAACCGTGAGAAACGAGTATGTCCTCAAGGTGACGGGAACAGTCAGTCAACGGCCTCCCGAATCCCTTAACCCGCGCATTGCCACCGGAGAAATCGAAATTTACGCCACTAGCATCGAGATTCTCAACGGGGTTACTAAACAACTGCCTTTTGTCGTCTCTAGTTCCGAAAGCGAATCGGTACGGGAAGATGTGCGCTTGCGATACCGCTATCTAGACCTACGCCGGGAGCGTATGAGTCAGAATTTACAACTACGTCACCAAGTTGTCAAGGAAATGCGCCGTTTTCTCGAAGATGAACAGCATTTTATCGAAGTGGAAACGCCAATTTTAACTCGATCGACCCCCGAAGGAGCGCGGGATTATCTGGTTCCTTCCCGTGTCAACCCCGGCCAATGGTACGCTTTACCCCAATCACCGCAACTATTTAAGCAATTATTAATGGTGTCGGGAATGGATCGCTACTATCAAATCGCTCGCTGTTTCCGGGATGAAGATCTGCGCGCTGATCGTCAACCGGAATTTACTCAGTTAGACATGGAGATGAGTTTTCTCTCCTTAAGCGAGATTTTAGCCCTCAATGAGGCTTTAATCGCTCATATCTTCAAAAAAGTCAAAAATATCGATATAAGCCTGCCCCTGCCCCGTTTAACCTATGCTGAGGCTATGGATCGCTATGGGGTCGATCGCCCCGATACTCGTTTTGGATTGGAATTGGTCAATGTGGCGGAGATTTTTGCCGATTCGGGATTTAAGGTGTTTTCAGGTGCGATCGCTAGTGGGGGGACGGTGAAAGTTTTACCGATTCCCAACGGTAACGAGGCGATTTCTAACGTCAGAATCAAGCCGGGTGGGGATTTATTCAAAGAAGCCACCGACGCGGGGGCGAAGGGAATCGCCTACATCCGCGTGCGCGAGGACTACGATTTTGATACCATCGGTGCGATTAAAGATAACCTGACAGAGGCACAAAAACAGGCTTTAATCGAGAAGACTGGCGCAAAACCGGGGCATCTGCTTTTATTTGGGGCAGGAGATACCGATACAGTCAATAAATCCCTATCCCGCCTACGCTTAGTTTTAGGGGAACAATTGGGATTAATTGATCCGGAGAAAATCAACCTCCTCTGGGTGACGGATTTCCCGATGTTTGAATACAACGCCGAGGAAAAACGCCTAGAAGCATTGCATCACCCTTTTACTGCCCCTAATCCCGAAGATTTAGACGATCTAGCCCACGCTCGCGCCCTAGCCTACGATATGATTCTTAATGGTATTGAAATCGGTGGCGGCAGTTTGCGGATCTATCAACGGGAAGTACAGGAAAAAGTCTTCGCTACCATCGGTCTATCCCCAGAGGAAGCCTATAATAAATTCGGCTTTTTGTTAGAAGCTTTTGAATACGGAACCCCTCCCCACGGTGGCATCGCCTACGGTTTAGATCGCTTGGTGATGTTGTTAGCAGGAGAAGAATCGATTCGCGATGTGATTGCTTTCCCGAAAACCCAGCAAGCTAGTTGTTTACTCACTTCTGCACCTTCAACAGTGGCAGCCAAGCAATTAAAGGAATTATCCGTTGCTTCTACCTACAAACCGCCATCCTAAGATTAGGGTGGGCATTGCCCACCTAATTTTTAAAAGTCTGTTGACACTAAGTTAAATTCTTTTCTGCTACAAAGTCCTCCCAGCACCGCACACCACCCGAAAACCGTAATTGTTGATGCGGTTGACGCGGCGGAAGTAGTAGTCGTAGCGAATCGCGGAACGGCAGTAAGTAGGATTGTAGCCCCAGGAACCGCCCCGCAGAGGAGAACGATTATCATTACCATTTTCTATCCAGACACTGCCATCCGTCGGCGCACCGTCATAGTTATCGTGCCAAGTATCGGCGCACCACTCCCGGACATTGCCGTGCATATCGTACAGTCCAAAGGCGTTTGGGGGAAATTGTCCCACGCGAGTTGTTTCGTTTCGATATTCTCCGTTCGGTTCATCGGCGTAGGTATTACTGGCATTGTAGTTAGCCAATTCCCCCGTAATGGTTTCCCCAAAGTAAAACGGGGTGGTGGTTCCAGCACGACAAGCGTATTCCCATTCCGCTTCACTCGGTAGTCGGTATTCCCGAACCGTTAGTTTTGATAATCTCGCACAGAACTCGATCGCATCGTACCAGTTGACTTGTTCCACGGGACGGCGATCGCTATCGGGACGGTCTTTAAAATAGGCTGGCTTGAAATCAAGGTCTTGTTTAACTTTTAAATCCGTGCGAGAGGCGATCGCTTTCCACTGGGCCTGGGTGATGGGGTATTTACCCATAAAGAAGGGTGGGACAGTTACTTCATGTTGTGGTCTTTCCCTTCTAAATCCTTCCCAATTAAATTTTTTAACCAGTCTTTCGATTTCCTCATCTTCTGTTCCCATCAGGAAAGTTCCCCCCGGAATGGCGACCATTTCTAAGGTGATGCCTTTGCCCAGATCTTGCCTGAAATATTGGGACTGTTTCGACTCTTTTCTAATTTGCTCACCCTTCGCATTTACTCCCACCACCTCAAAGTTAAATACTGATAACAGTTGTTTTGGCTCTTCCGGTTCAAGCTTGAATTGATAGGTAATTGCTCTTTCTAGTTGCTCAAATCCGTCTTCTTCCCAATAATCAAGCCAGTGGAGGTCTCGCAGATTCAAGCCAACTTCTGCAAGTCGCAGATCAGGAATTTCGCATTCTTCTAACCTCATGGGAATAAAAAAAATTGTCCCCAGTAGCATCTGTCCCAAGGTATCAAGTGCAATCCTCAACTCCCGTTGGATGTATCCCTGCTTATTAGCTGATTTCGCTGACAGACAGGCCAGAAAAATCTGACTAGCTTTAATCGCTTTCGGAATTTCATCTCGCCAAATTTGCCCCGGAATCAGGTCTTTTTTATCCAACCAAGGTTTATATCCCGCTTGCTTAAGGCGCTCATGCAGTGCCAAAACTGCTGGTTTGTCCTCACTAGCGTGAGCTAGGAAAATTTGAATCTCTGACTTTTTCATAACTTTTTCTTATGACCACAAGTAGGGGAGAGCCAGATTAACTGGCAGAAAATCTCTAAATAAACCATTTAATTGATTATTACTCATTCTTAATTCTCCTGTCTCCTGACGACCGGATCCTAACCCCACCAAAAAACTTTTTCAGCAAACCCTAGTTAATTATTTTGGCTCTTCGGTTTGTGTTATGCAATGAACGGGGGTTATAAGGGATGGAACCCTTATATAGAAAGGCATTTAGCGATTTTTGTCAATTATTTTCGTCTAGAGCGAACTAATCAATTAAATCCCTTGCCAGATAAGGATTTAGTCGATTTATGCCCCCCTATCGAACCATACCAAGTAACGAAGAGCCATTATTTTTAGCTAGTTGACTAACAACCCATGCTCTTAAATTCTTTTCTGCCCTCACTTCATCCTCTTTAGCAGTGGCTAAAAATTCATAGAGTTTAATTTTCGGAACTAGGGGAAAAGTCGCACTAAATTCTTCTTCCTGATAAACCCCCTTTTCTAACCGATAAATGCGCCAGATTTGTCCATTAAAACGCCATAATTCCGGCACTCCCAAACGGGCATAAAGTGCTAATTTATTAATATCCGTGTGGGTAATATCCACTTCCACCACTAAATCTGGGGGCGGATCTTCAGTTAAATTAATCCTTTTTCCTAGCACTTTAGCTTGATTTTGAATATAGTAAGCATTATCCGGTTCTGCTCCTCGTTCTAAATCTTCCCTAGCTAGAGTTGTGGAACCCAGACTTTTAATTTTTAAACCCAATTCTACCACCAAAATCCGAATAAATAATCCGATTAATTCTCGGTAAAACTCGTGTTCTTCTAGGGGCATAGTAATCTCTAAAGTACCACGATCATAAAATAAATGGGCGCGATTATTTTCCCCTAGGGCTTGTAAAATTTGCTGATAGGATAACCAACTGAGATGATTAAAAACTACCCGTTTTTCGCCCCTAATTTGCTCAGTATTTAACTCTAGAGGAACTGTCACCATAATTACCTCAACTCTCAGCTAGTTGACTAACAACCCATGCTCTTAAATTCTTTTCTGCCCTCACTTCATCCTCTTTAGCAGTGGCTAAAAATTCATAGAGTTTAGTTTTCGGAACTAGGGGAAAAGTCGCACTAAATTCTTCTTCCTGATAAACCCCATTTTCTAACCGATAAATGCGCCAGATTTGTCCATTAAAACGCCATAATTCTGGCACTCCCAAACGGGCATAAAGTGCTAATTTATTAATATCCGTGTGGGTTATATCCAATTCCACCACTAAATCCGGGGGCGGATCTTCAGTTAAATTAATCCTTTTTCCTAGCACTTTAGCTTGATTTTGAATATAGTAAGCATTATCCGGTTCTGCCCCTCGTTCTAAATCTTCCCTAGCTAGAGTTGTGGAACCCATACTTTTAATTTTTAAACCCAATTCGGACACCAAAAAATAGATAAAACGTCCGATTAATTCTCGGTAAAACTCGTGTTCTTCTAGGGGCATAGTAATCTCTAACGTGCCACGATCATAAAATAAATGGGCGCGATTATTTTCGCCTATTGCCTGTAAAATTTGCTGATAGGATAACCAACTGAGATGATTAAAAACTACCCGTTTTTCGCCCCTAATTTGCTCAGTATTTAACTCTAGAGGAATCGTCACCATAACTGCCCCGAAAAGCGAAATTTATGCCCAAAAAAGGGGGTTGATTCACCCCCTGATCATCTTAATTAAACCAGTGCCGGAACCTGGGGCCAACGCCCAATCGTATTACCAATGACCGCTAACTCCCGCGTTAACTGGTCGAACCGGTCGGGAGTCAAGGATTGCGGCCCATCGGATAGGGCCTTGGCTGGGTTAGGATGCACCTCGATCATCAAGGAATCGGCCCCAGCTGCCAGGGAAGCCATGGCCATGGTCGGTACATATTCCCATTTACCCGTACCGTGGCTAGGATCGATCATGATCGGCAGGTGAGTTAAAGTTCTTAAAACGGGAATACAGGATAAATCTAGGGTATTGCGAGTATATTTACTGTCAAAGGTGCGGATACCGCGTTCGCAGAGAATAACATTGCTATTTCCTGCCGCGAGGATATATTCTGCCGCCATCAACCAATCTTCAATAGTGGCCGCCATGCCGCGCTTGAGTAGGACCGGTTTCGGTTGCGCCCCAACTTTTTTCAAGAGGGAAAAATTCTGCATATTGCGGGCTCCCACTTGCACCACATCGGCTATTTCGACAATCTTATCGAGATCCGCCGCGTCCATTACTTCCGTGATAATACCCAAACCACTGGCATCTCTAGCCGCCGCTAGTAATTCTAAAGCGCTTTCCCCGTGACCTTGGAAAGCATAGGGAGAAGTGCGGGGTTTGTAGGCACCCCCCCGGAGGAATTGCGCTCCGGCTGCCGCCACTCGTTTGGCAGTTTCCACGATCATGGCCTCATTTTCCACCGAACAGGGGCCGGCGACAATGCTAACGGGATGATTTCTGCCGATGGGGATAACACCGTTAGGAGTGGGGACTAAAACCTCGCTGTATTCCCCGTGACGGTATTCTAAACAGGCGCGTTTGAAGGGTTGTTCGACTCGTAGGACGGTTTCGATCCAAGGGCTTAATTCTTGGATTTGTAGGGGGTCTAATTCCCTGGTTTCTCCGACTAAACCGATGACAACTTTATGCTTACCGACGATTTTCTCGGGACTTAATCCCCATGCCTCGAATTCGGCACCGATGCGCTCGATTTCAATTTCCGGGGAACCAACTTTCATGACAACAATCATGGCATTAACCTTTTATTGTTTCCTTTAATCTCTATTGTTGACGATTTCTAGAGGTTATCTATTTTTCTTCCACTTCTTTTTTGCCGGACCGCCAAGCGGCGATCGTTTTACCAAAATTAGCTTGAAATTCTTGCCATCCTAGCCAATCCCCCACCCGATCCTCATCCCAAGAAGCGGAGAAGATGCCATAACTCAGACCGATAAAACCTAGACCAAACAGGCTTAAACTGACGAGCATGGCGACGTAGGAAGGGATTTCGAGAAGATTGTGGCTAATAATCCAGTAGAAGCCAAAAAAGGAAGTTATCCCCAATACTGTCGGAATGCCACAAAATACCGCCATCCGTTTGGCCATCCGTTGACTGACCGCTTGCGGAATTGCCTTTAAGCTGGTTTCCTCGGAGCGATTCTTTATCGGCGGTGGCACGGGACTAGGGGCAATTTTCGGGGTTTTTCGCTTATTTTGGCGCGGCTCAAAGGGAAGACGCTCTTTTTTCTCCGTCGATTTCGATTCAGAGTCCATGGTAGGGATGCAAGGGGGGTAAGCTTAACGGCGAATTCCGAGACGACCGATCAGGGTTTGATAACGTTGTTGATCTTTCTTCTGAATATAGGTTAACAGTCCCCGACGACGACCGATCATCTGGAGTAATCCCCGGCGGGAAGCGTGGTCTTTTGGGTTAGCTTTCAGGTGTTCGGTCAGTTGGTTGATTCTCTCGGTTAAGAAAGCTACCTGTAACTCCGATGATCCTGTATCGGTTTCGTGGGACTGATATTGGCTGATTAGTTCTTGTTTTTTGGTCTGGGTTAAGGCCATAGGACTCGTGATCTCTGCTTAAATACTGCAATCTATTATAGTATCACGTTTCTGGTCGATCCGTAAACATTGTTCGGGTGATAGGGTTTTGGGGTGATAGGGTTTTGGGGTGATAGGGTTTTGGGGTGATAGGGTGAGATGAGACAGCTTCCCCACTTCCCCATCTACCCCACTTCATAATCCATAATTCCAACACCCCACACCC